>JBAXZS010000263.1:0-3614 GCA_041670175.1 Sphaerochaetaceae bacterium
CTGCTATCCTTCAAAATTACCAGATTACGGGTGTAAAAAGGAGCATGGGCACCTGAAAGTGAAAGCAACATACTATCATATCCTGCTACAGGAATGACTTTCATATCCGTTATAATTGGAGTATTCATACTCATCTTATCACCTCTTTCACGTTGAAGAGCAAACATTTTTTCTTGATTTGATTATTGGTAAAACCAAAAACACAATCGCCAGAATCAGAAATACCATCGTAATCGGATGAGTAAAGATTTCCGTCATATCACCATTGGCATATTCCAAACCACGACGCAAATTTGTCTCAAATGAATTCTCAAGGATAAAACCCAAGATAAAAGGAGGAATAGGAATACCAAACTTGTGCATGGCCAATCCCATTATGCCAAATACCAACAACCCCCAGATATCGAAAATCTGATTATTCAAGCTGAAGGCTCCAATAGCACAGAGTACTACAATAACCGGATACAAGAAGAAAGCAGGGACCTTGAGTACCTGAACAAACAGCCTCATGCCCAAATACATGACCATGGCCATTACAATAGCAGCGACAATCATTGAGGCAAAGATACTGTATACAGTCGCTCCATCCGTCTCAAAAAGAAGAGGTCCTGGCGTCAATCCATGCAACATGAAGGCACCAATCAAAATCGCTGTCGCTCCATCCCCAGGAATACCAAGGGTGAGTAACGGAATCATGGCACCACCTATTGATGCGTTGTTGGCACTTTCAGAAGCACAAAGGCCATCGATGATGCCAGTACCAAATTTCTCAGGATGCTTGCTACTATTTTTGGCAACAGAATAGGCAATAATATTACTGGTAGAACCACCAATGCCGGGAAGAATTCCAATCCATAAGCCAATGAAAGAACTACGGATTAAGTTCCAGGCTTGTCCTCGCAACTCCTTTCCACTCAAACCAAAACCTTTTATCTTGAAATCCGTAATCAATTGAGGTTGCTTGTGACCCTTGCTTGCTATATCCAATACTTCGCTGATTGCATACAACCCGACCAACACTGACAAAAGCTTGAAACCTCCTGTCATTGAGAGTGAACCAAAGGTATATCGCATCGCACTATCAATTGGAGCCATTCCTGCAGTCGCAAACATCATACCAAATAAAGCAGATAACAAACCTGTGACCATTGAGGAACCACAAAGGGAGGAAATCAAGGTCAAAGCAAAGATAGTTACTCCGAAATATTCCCAAGGCCCAAACTTTATCGTGAAGGCAGCAAGTAAAGGGGAAATAAAAATCATTGCACAGATACCGATAAGAGTACCTATCAACGAAGAAATAACACCAGTTCCAAGCGCCTTCCCAGCTTGTCCATTCAAGGCCATAGGACGGCCATCAAAACAAGTTGCAATTGATGAAGGAGTCCCTGGAATGTTCAACAGTATTGCTGAGACAAGTCCTCCCGAAATACCCCCGATATAAATAGCGGTAAGCATGGACAAACCCATCGCATCGCTCATTGGATAAGTCACTGGCAAGAACATAGATAGCGCAGCAACAGTTGTAAGACCTGGTAATGCACCAAAAATGATTCCAATAACCACACCTCCAACAATGCTTAACAATATTGCAGGACTTGTGAAAACTGTTGAAAAACCAACTCCTAACATTTGAAACATTTCATCATCCCCTTTCTAACCCAGTATTCCACGAGGTAAAATCATTGCCAGATATTTCACAAACACAATATAAATTAGTATCGGAATGACAATAGAATATATAAAAGTAAAGATATACATCTTTTTATTTCTTTTCTCAGTTGGAAGCAAAAGCAAAGTCAACAAAGCAAGAAACAACATACTTGATAAAATAAACCCTAAAGGTGAAAGTAATAGAATATAAAGCGCCACAATCACGATTGCCAACACCAATGTGGTTTTTTGTCGATTAAACTGATGCCCAAAAAAGCAAAGTGTCTCCGGCTTTTCTTTTTCTTGCGAGGGGATGTTCTTCTGTTTATCACATTTTAGCTTAAGAAAACCACTACGCAACTGGAACAATCCAAGTACAGCCATAAGACAGCCCAGAACCATTGGAATTGAACGAGAATCAAGACCTTTATGACCAAACAACTGTAGGGAAGTTATTTTTGTTGCAAAAACAAAATAGAAAAGGGAAAAACAAATAAAAAAAATCCCAGTTCCCATTTCTTTGTTGATTTTTTTCATCCACATCCTCCATTGAAGCAGAAAAGGGTATCTGTCATACAGCAGATACCCCTATCAAACAGGGAATTTTATTTTGTTCCCTTGAGTTGATCCTTGATTGCCATCAGTGAAGCAAGCTCGCTCTTATAGGAAGCAGAGGCTTCTTCGGGAGACATATAAACAGGATCCTGACTAAATCCATAGACTTCCTTGCGGTAATCCTCGTTAGTCTCAATAATCTTCTTACATGCCGCACTGAACTTGTCAATAATTGCCTTGTCAGTGCCCTTGGGGAAGAAGAAGGTATTGTTATAATAATAAGCACAATCAACATTTTTCTCCTTCAAGGTCGGAACATCAGGAATTTTTGCTCCACGATTTGGACTATCAGTAGCAAGAAGACGGAAAGTCCCTTTATCAACATAATCCTGCACCATGTTCAACGGCATCGGTATGACATCGACATGTCCCCCAAGCAACAGCTGAAGTCTTTCTCCACTTCCACCACTGCTGACGATATTAAACTTCGCCCCAGCATTCTGCAAAGCAACAGCAATCCACATTGTCGAGGCTCCTGTATTTGCGGTTAATCTGTATTTTCCAGGATTTGCCTTGGTGTCCTTTATCATATCATCAAAAGTATTCCAACCAGAATCGCTACGAACAGTAAGCACCTCATCAGCGGAACGAGAGAACACAGGTCCCATTTCAAATGCCTCATATCCGTAGTCAACCATTCCAATAGCTTGCGCTATATTCATGGAAATCTGGGAGCAGAGGATTGTATACCCATCGGCCTTTGCATTCTTGACCTGAGAAGCACCAATGGTACCACCAGAACCACCAACATTAGTCACAACTACTGGTTGCCCGAGTTCAGTAGTAAGATATTTTGCTAAAGCACGAGTGTTATAGTCAGAAGCACCTCCAGCACCAAAAGCAACAACAATATTGATAGCCTGATTCGGCCATGATATAGCTGTACTTGTAGTAGCAGAGGATGTCTTCTCCGCACTCCCATTGGCAAATATACCAACAAGCGAGATTGACAGGATAAGTAACAGTACTAGTACCTTTTTCATTAAAACCTCCATTTAATAATTTTAAACAAAAATTTAATATTTTTCTAAAATCGGTTTAATTGTAAATCCTGTTTTTATTATTGTCAATTTTTATTTGATTTTTTTATTATAATACTGCATTTTAATATAATTGAATTTTATTTGTTTTAAATTATATAGAAAAAATATAAATTGTATATCATTTGCGAGCAAAAGCAAAAAAGGACTTCAGCTCGCAACAATGATAAAGGCATCTTTTCTCTTAGCGAACCAAACAAGGCCTCTTTGGATCAAATTTCCAACCGGGGATCAGGTATTGCATTCCCACGCTGTCATCCCGAACTCCAAGACAGTTCTCTAGATAAAGCTCATTCGCCTTCTTAA
>JBAXZS010000264.1:0-3592 GCA_041670175.1 Sphaerochaetaceae bacterium
ACGGTAGGTCACATCAAAGAAACTAGTTCAAATAAAATGGAGACATTCTATGCAGTTGATCCAAATGGGTTGGCTTTTCTTTCAGAACCAAATCCTTGGAATGAAATGGCTTAATGCACTTATAGGGAATCTACTTACTTCCCTCGGGCTTGATATCTCAGGACGTATTGGGGGCAGTGTCCAGTTTTTCCTGTATGATGTTTTGAAAATTACGATTCTGCTTTGTTTCTTGATTTTTCTCATCTCCTATATCCAGAGCTTTTTCCCCCCGGAACGGAGCAAGAAGATTCTAGGCCGTTTCCATGGTATAGGGGCAAACATCATCTCTGCGCTATTGGGTACGGTGACTCCGTTTTGCTCTTGTTCCTCCATTCCGCTTTTCATTGGATTTACCAGTGCTGGACTTCCTCTGGGAGTCACGTTCTCATTCCTGATCTCATCCCCGATGGTGGATCTGGGTTCTCTTGTCTTGCTGATGAGTATCTTTGGCGCAAAAGTCGCCATCATGTATGTTCTCGTCGGTTTGGTAGTCGCAGTTGTCGGTGGTACGCTGATTGAGAAGATGCATATGGAGCGGTATGTGGAGGATTTTATCACCAGTGCCAGCAATATCGATATAGAATCTCCTGATCTGAGCAGAAGGGAACGTCTTTCCTATGCAAAGGACCAGGTTGTATCCACCTTTAAAAAGGTATTCCCCTATATCCTTATTGGTGTGGGCATCGGTGCCCTGATCCACAATTGGATTCCTGAAAGTTGGATAGAGATGGTTCTTGGTAGCAATAATCCTTTTGGGGTGATTCTTGCGACGCTTCTGGGTATTCCCATGTATGCGGACATCTTTGGTACCATCCCTGTGGCCGAGGCGTTACTCTACAAGGGTGCGCAACTTGGTACGGTGCTGTCTTTCATGATGGCGGTAACCACCCTATCCTTACCCTCCCTGATTATGCTTCGTAAGGCGGTCAAACCCAGACTACTTGGAGTGTTTATCGCGATATGTACCATTGGTATCATTATCGTTGGGTATCTGTTCAATGCATTCCAATATCTCTTTATCTAGAAGCCAGGAGGAAATGATAATGGCGAAGACTTGGTATCCTGTTGTGGACTATGTGACTTGTATTGAATGTGGTACTTGTGTGAATACCTGCCCTCATGATGTGTACGACACCACAAAAGCTCCGTCATCCGTGGTGACAAAACCTCAAAACTGTGTTGACCATTGCCATGGGTGTGGCAATCGTTGTCCTGTTGGTGCGATTACCTATGTGGGTGAGGATACCAGCTGGGTACCACCTAATGGCGAGAAAGCCCAAGAAGATGTTTCTGGTTGTTGTTGCGGAGGTAATTGCGAATGAACAAAAAAAGAATACTTCAGATCGGTATCCCGCTTCTTATCCTAGTTGTGCTTGTGGTTATTTGGTTCGCAAAGAAAGGGGAGACGCCAGCCAGTCCTCCTGTGCAGATTTCACAGGAGGGGAGTAATTCCTCTGAGTTGGTGAGTAATGAGGATATTGAGCTTGAGATGACCTCAGTTGATTTGGATAAGCTTACCTCCTATGGACTACCTCTCATTGTTGACTTCGGATCTGATTCCTGTGGTCCTTGCCGGCAGATGGCCCCTGCACTGCAGGCAATGCATGACAAGATGCTGGGAAAGGCCACCATCAAGTTCGTGGATGTATGGAAGAATACCGATGCCGCCAATGGATTTCCCCTTCAGGTTATTCCTACACAGATGTTCCTCAATGCGGAGGGAACCCCGTATGTACCGAGCAGTGCTATGGAGAATTCCGGCATTGAGTTCGTCATGTATAGTTACAAGGATACAGGGAGGCATGCGTTTACCATGCATCAGGGTGGTCTTACCGAGGATCAGATGCGGTCCATCCTTACTGATATGGGGGTGGGTAAGTGACGGAAATCCTTGAGAGCCTGTCCACAATCATTCTTAACAATACCTGGCTGGCACCCCTGATGGCCTTGTTCGCCGGGGTGCTGACTTCTTTCTCTCCCTGTTCGCTTTCCAGCATTCCTCTGGTTATCGGCTATGTTGGAGGTACAGGCCAGGCGGATACGAAAAAGGCGCTGAGGCTGTCCCTTGTCTTCGCTCTTGGCAGTGCGGTGACGTTCACCTTTTTGGGAGTGGTCGCTTCCTTTGCGGGACGGCTTATCGGGACCTCTGCGAAATGGTGGTATATCCTGTTGGGGGTGCTGATGCTATTGATGGCCTTGCAGACTTGGGGTATTTTTGAAATCATTCCTTCCAGCTACCTGATTTCGAAAAACACCCGACGAGGCTATCTGGGAGCTTTTGTCGCAGGTGTTCTTGGAGGAATTTTTTCCTCACCTTGCTCAACGCCTGTATTGATTGTCCTGCTTGCGATTGTGGCAGGAAAAGGAAGCGTTGCCTGGGGGATCCTGTTGTTGCTTGTTTATTCCATAGGACATGGGGTCTTGGCGGTGATAGCAGGAACCTCGATGGGTTTTGTGCGGAAGCTTTCCTGCAGTGAACGCTATGGCAGGGCAAGCCTTGTCCTGAAGATGCTGATGGGCCTTATGATTCTGCTCATTGGTTTTTATATGTTTTATCTTGGATTCTAAATTATGTGGAGGTGATCGTATGGCGCTATTCGGGTTTGGCAAAAAGAAAGAGGGTTGCAAGACTGGTTGTGATTGTGGGACGGAAACCCCCAAGAAAGAAAAAAACGGGTGTGGTTGCGGCACCTGCGGCCCTGAGACAATGGTGGTTGCTGAAGAGGCGAAGACAACCGGTGCATCCGTCAAGGTTCTTGGCTCGGGATGCGCCAAATGCAACATGCTGGAAGAAGCGACCGTCGAGGCCCTGGAAGAACTTGGCATGGATTCCCGCATCGATCATGTGACCGATTTCTCTCAGATTGCCGCCTACGGGGTGATGTCCACTCCAGCCCTTGTTGTTGACGGGAAGGTTGTCTCTTACGGCAAGGTCCTGAAGAAGGAAGAGGTAATCAAGATCTTGCAAAAAGTGCGGTAAGTACTTGAGAAGGAATGTCCCATGACTGAAAAAAGTAAGACTCCGGGTATTGGGTTCTTCGAACACTATCTGAGCGTATGGGTTGTGCTGTGCATGGTTGCTGGTGTTCTCATTGGCAAATTCCTGCCCGTTATTCCCTCGTTTCTTGGAAAATTCGAATATGCGAAGGTGTCCATCCCTATTGCCATCCTGATATGGCTGATGATTTATCCTATGATGCTCAAGGTGGATTTCCAGAGTATCAAGAATGTGGGTAAAAATCCCAAGGGATTGTTTGTCACTTGGATCACCAACTGGCTTATCAAACCCTTCACCATGTACGGTATCGCTTACTTTTTCTTATATGTGGTGTTTAAGAATCTCATCCCAAGTGAACTTGCAAGAGACTATTTGTCTGGTGCGGTCCTGTTGGGAGCCGCTCCATGTACGGCGATGGTATTCGTATGGAGCCATCTGACGGGGGGGAACCCGGCCTATACCGTGGTGCAGGTGGCGACCAATGACCTCATCATTCTTGTTGCCTTCACTCCTATCGTAGCCTTTCTGCTCGGAATTGCCGGGGTTCGGATTCCG
>JBAXZS010000265.1:0-3586 GCA_041670175.1 Sphaerochaetaceae bacterium
ACCAATTCGACGACAAGAATTATCAACACAGGGTAATGACCCAACTATTTTTAAACAGGAGAGACAGATAGAATGAAAAAGAAAATGACTGTTTTCTTGCTCGTGACCTTGCTCCTTCCCGGAATGCTCTTTGCTCAAGGAACAGCCGAGAAACCATCCGTTACAACTGTTCAGAAAGAAAAGACTGTCCTTGAATTCTGGACCTGGAGACCTGAGGATGTGGATTTCTATGCTGCCCAGATTGCAAAATTCGAGGCACTGAATCCTGATATCCAAATTATCCAGACGGCTCAAAAAAACACAGAATACAATACAATCCTGGCAGCTTCCCTTTCTGGAGGAGCAGGCCCCGACGTCTTTCAAGGAAGAGCCTATGGAGGATTGGCGACCTTTGCCGATTCAGGTTTCCTAGAACCACTTGAACAATGGATGCCTGAATTAAAGGATTACTCTGCCACCGCTTTGCTCGGTGCCACATCTCCCACTGATGGGAGAATCTATGGAAGTCCGGCGGTCAGCCAGACTGTATTCATGTATTACAACAAAGCAATTTATAAGAAACTTGGATTATCCATTCCCAAGACCTGGGATCAGTTGCTTGCAAATTTTGATGCTGTGAAAAAAGCAGGATATCTGGCATTGGGCAACGGAGCAAAAGATGGTTGGACACTGGAAACCATGCTTGGGGGGATGGGCCCGGGCTTCTATGGAGCTACGAGTTTCTACAATGATGTCGTTGACGGCAAGAAGAATTTCGAGGATCCGGCCTTTATCTTCATGATGGAGCAGATGAAATCACTTACGAAGTACATGCCTGACATGTACATGGGTGTGGGATATGACGACATGAGATCATACTTCGTCAATGAAACGGCAGCCCATCTGATTGCGGGTTCCTATGAAGCCGCCTATTTCAAGTCACAAAATCCTTCTCTTGATTTTGGCATCTTCGCCATACCCTCAGCCAAGGCTTTTGACCCCGCATATGTTTCCGTTTATGCAGATATGAATTTTGCTGTGAACGCTCACTCTAAGCATAAGGAAGCGGCTATCGAATTTCTTCACTTCCTTTCCTCAAAAGAATTTGGGAATGCCATGGTGCGTGATCTGAAGATGGTATCTGCCGTCCCAGGTGTCGACGCATCCTTTGACCCATTTATCGCAAGTGTTCTGGATTTGCAAAAAAATTCGACCCCTTATCTTTTCCTTGTAGGTTTCCGTTATAAGCAACCTACAGGTTCTTCACTCTGGCAAGCAGCCGCCCAGGGGGTCATGGCGGGAACAATCACCCCAGAACAGGCCGCCAAGCAAATTCAAAGCGGTATCGCCTCGTATTATACGCCGTTCCAAAAATAACAAGGTCTTGCACATTTTCTATAGATACAGACGTCGCCCGCTGGGCGTCTGTATTGTTTGATGACAAGCTTACCGAGGAACCGTACGCAAATGAATCGACGCAAATTACACAAGGGTCTGTGGATAACATTCTTCATCTCCCCAGGATTACTGGTCGTAGGACTGTTCATCCTACTGCCACTGTTCTTGTCTCTTTACAACAGCCTGTTCTCCTGGGAACAATTGATACGGCTTGAATTTGTTGGGTTCGATAATTTCAAGAGATTGTTCTTCGCCTACCCTTATAATGAACGATTCTCCAATGCACTGGGTAACAATCTGACATGGTTCATATCAACCATGCTCATCCAGAATTCGTTGGGGCTGCTGTTCGGATATCTTCTGAGCAGGAACATCCCTGGGGCAGAGGCTTTCAAACGGATATTCTTCATCCCAGTCCTTTTCTCCATCGTTGCGGTGGGTTTCCTTTGGGGCATCTACCTCAAGCCTACAGGCTTGGTCAACAAGTTTCTCGAAATCGTTGGCCTGGGCGCCCTGAAGCAAGCCTGGCTTGGGTCCGAGCAATTGTCCACTCCCTCGATCATCGCAGTCAATATCTGGCGTTGGGTCGGTTTTCCTACCCTTGTATTCCTTGCTGCCATTGACAATGTCCCTCAGGAATGTCTTGAGGCCGCATATATGGAAGGAGTGAGTGAATGGCAACTGTTCTGGAAAATCATCTTCCCTCTGATTGTTCCTTCCCTTACCATCATCACGGTCCTGACAATCATTGGAAGCTTGAATGTGTTTGAGCAGGTTTACACGATGACAGGTCTGGATGGAGGACCGAATTACTCAACTGATACCATCGGTACTCTCTTTTATCGTACGGCCTTTGGTTCAGTGGATGCGGGGAGCCCGGAGATTGGCATCGGTTCAGCCATCGGGGTAGTCATCTATCTGTTAACCTTCGCCATATCTCTTATTTCCATTTTCGTGACTAAGCGCAAGGAGGTCCAGCTATGATTACCGATTTGGGCTATCAAGGGGCAAGACCCTCACGAAAGATATTCATCTCTCTCATGCTTATGATCATGTCCTTATATGTTGTATTGATTATTTATCCTCTGTTCAATATGTTCATCTCGGCATTCAAGACAAATCGGGCCATCCTGTCAGCCCCCTTCGCTTTGCCCGACTCCTTAGATTTCAAGAATTTCAGGATTGTCTGGATTGACAAAGGTTTCTCACATTATTTCTTCAATAGTCTTTTGGTTACTGTCGTCTCGATGACCTTCGTGATTCTTTTTGGTTCCATGGCCGCCTACGGCATTTCCCGGTATGTATTCAAAGGCAACACGCTCATGTATATGCTATTTCTCAGTGGCATCATGCTTCCTCTCAAGGCAGCCATCATTCCACTGTTTCTGTTGATTAAGAGGATGGGACTAATCAATAACAGGCTTTCAGTCATCATGATCTTCATGGCGATGGGTTTGCCCTCGACCGTATTCATTCTCTCAGGTTTCATGAAATCGATTCCTTTGGAATTGGAATATGCGGGAAGAATTGACGGATGCAATGATTTCTCCATCTACCGAAAACTTATCATGCCGATGGTCACCCCAGCCTTGGCTTTGGTCATCATCTATAATGCAGTGCCTATCTGGAATGATTTTTTCTTCCCCCTGGTTTTTCTCCAGACGGATGCATTGAAGACACTTCCTGTGGGATTAAGCACATTTTTCGGACAATTCAGTACAAACTGGAGCCTTTTGTTTACAGGACTATCCATAGCGATTCTTCCTATGTTGGTGCTCTATCTGTTTATGGCAAAGTATTTCATCAAGGGAATGACTGCAGGTGCGGTGAAATAAAAGAAGGGAATCAACAAAGAATCCCAATGCTCGACATCTTCTATGCAGCAACGATATAATTCCTTACAAGTCAAGAAAGGAATCAACCAATAGGGGAAACCGGGACCGAGGACAGACTCCTTTTGAAGCTTAAAGGCTTAAAAGACCTGAGGTCCTTGTCCCCAAAATATATCACGTAAGTTCCTCGTATGAGGAAGCAAGCATACTGCATATCACCGATTACATGGTGAATTATGCTTAGGAGCAGACATGGGTCATGCAGGGTTCTTCGGCATCGATGGAGGTGGTACAAAATCACGTATCAGGATCATAGATGCAACAGGTAATACACTTGCCCAGGGAATTGGCGGCAGTACCAATATCTATTCAGTTTC
>JBAXZS010000266.1:0-3586 GCA_041670175.1 Sphaerochaetaceae bacterium
ACAAGGTCAGCAGATTCGATATCCAGGGAAAGAAGTATCTTTCAACACAAGAGAAATACTATCTCTGTGACCCTGCATTCAAGTATGCGCTGATAGGTACAAAAAACATGAACTACGGAAGAATCTACGAAAACATCGTAGCCATCGAACTACTCAGAAGAGGCTATGAGATCTACGTCGGCAAGCTTTACAGGAAAGAGATTGACTTCGTTGCAATCAGGCAAAGCGAGAAGATATACATACAGGTTTCCGATGACATCTCAAACGAAGAGACGTTTACGAGAGAAGTCACGCCCCTGCTTCCAATCAAGGATGCTTACCCGAAGATGCTGATAGCAAGGACCGGGCATGATGAAACGCTGTACGAAGGAATAATCATAAAGGACATATCAAGATGGCTTTCAGAATAATGGCTTCATTCTGGAATTCACAGTCTATTTCCCAAAACTTAAAATAATTTGATTTTGGGAAATAGAATTCAATGATTCCGCTTTGATGGCTTTCCGCTGATTCTCTTCATCTTCCCATGCAGGTGATTCCTATAGTTCATCTGAACAAGACGGATTGTCTGCATCGTCATACAAGACTGGGTTAGGACTGTTCCCTCAAGGGGGAGTATCCTGAAATCGCCAGTCTCCGAATCAAAGATTGGAGGATACCTTCTTGTACAGACTGCCTGTTACATCCAGCTTCTTGAGTATGAATTCGGTTACAGCTTTCACTGTCATCTTCTTCTCATCAGTCTCATACAGGTTATGATCCATAATGATGTGGGGAAGGACCGGTCTGAGGAACTCAATGAGCTCCTTCAGAAGCACGAATGCTTCCTTGTCTTCCTCAAGCCCGATAAGTGTTCCAAACTCAATGCGAACCTTCTGGATTGCATCGCCATCAAAGGAGGTGGCGTTCATATAAGGAAGATGGATCTTGATGTTCGTATCAGCATTTGAAGTTGTAAAAGAGAGTTTGAGTGCTACGCATGGACTATCGTTTCCAAGGTACTCTGTCTTCTTGAAAGAATCCATGTCATCGCTGTAGAGGAAGTAGAAATCAACTGTTTCTGGGCTGAGGCCCATAATAGGACGGTCGGCAGAGAAGCCCGTCCGTTTGTCCTGACTCATCATCAATTACCCTCATAAGGTACTATTGTTACGATATTCGTACTATGAGTATGATTTGTTGCCAAGACAAAAACATGAGGAAAAAGATATACTTGGATGGTATGATACTAAGCGCAAGCAGACGCACTGATATCCCCTCGTTTTATGCTCCATGGTTCCTCAACCGGATCAAGGAAGGCTTCCTTTACACCAGAAATCCGATGAATTATCATCAGGTGAGCAGGATTTCCCTATCGCCGGAGGTTGTCGACTGCATTGTCTTTTGGACCAAGGATGCCTTGCCCATGATGCCTTATCTGAAGGAATTGAAGGATTACCTGTATTACTTCCAGTACACCATCACAGGTTACAAGAAGGACATTGAGCCGGGGGTCCCTGACAAGCTCACTGTTTTGGATAACTTTCGAAGATTGAGTGATGTGATCGGACCCTCTCAAAACATCTTCCGCTACGATCCGGTCCTCCTTACCGGTACCTATACGGTGGAATACCATGTTGAATGCTTTGAGAAGTATGCCTCACTTCTTGAAGGTTATACCAAACGTTGTGTCTTCAGCTTTCTTGACCTGTACGGGAAGACCAGGAGAAACACCAGGGGGCTAGGATTGCGACCTTTCACTCAGGATGCGAAAATGACTCTTGCAGAAGCCTTCAGCACCATTGCCGGCAAACATCATATGGAGCTGTGCACTTGTTCGGAACCTGAGGATTATAGCAAGTACCATATCACCCCTGCCCGTTGCATTGATGCCGCCTTGATAGCGGAGTTGAAAGGTCGTGGCATCAAAGCGACCAAAGACAGGAACCAGAGGAAAGAATGTGGCTGTTGCCAGAGCATCGATATTGGAATGTACGATACCTGTCCCCATGGATGCAAATACTGCTATGCCAACAGCACAGGCTTCATAAGCCGATGCGCCAGTTCCTCACCCTTTCTTTCCGGCGAGAAGGAAGAAGGGGATGTTATCAAGGAACGGGAGATGAAGAGTCTTGTTGAGGGACAGGCTTTGCTGTTCTAAAATTGAAGAAAGCGTAAGAATTGAATAGAGGAGCAAAAAGATGAATGATAATCTGAAAGAACGGGCTCTTGCGTACCATTGCATGGATGGGGTTCCAGGAAAAGTGAGTGTGATGCCCTCCAAGCCCTGCAAGACGGCCGAAGACCTGGGCCTGGCCTATACGCCAGGAGTCGCCCAACCGGTGCTTGCCATTGAGAAAGACCCTGAGGCCGCTTACCAATATACCGACAAGGGGAATCTTGTCGCGGTGATCAGCAACGGGACGGCCATCCTGGGATTGGGAGACCGTGGCGCTCTGGCCTCCAAGCCCGTGATGGAGGGGAAGGGTGTGTTGTTCAAGCGCTTTGCCGACATTGATGTGTTCGACATCGAGATTGATGAGAAGGATCCGAAAAAGTTCGTTCAGATCGTACGGAGTCTTTGTCCGACCTTTGGCGGGGTGAACCTTGAGGATATCAAGGGACCGGAATGCTTTGAGATTGAGCAGGAGCTGGTTGCCAGTTGCCCGATTCCCATCTTCCATGACGACCAGCACGGGACTGCGATCATCGCAACCGCCGGATTGATGAATGCGTGCGAGATCGTGGGCAAGAAACTGGAGGATATCCATATCGTGGTCAATGGCGCTGGTGCCGCTGGCATCTCCTGTGCCAAGATGTTTGTCGCTTCAGGGGTAAGACGGGAGCATATCATCCTCTGTGACAGCAAAGGAGTTATCTTCAAAGGTCGGAACGAGGGCATGACAAGCCAGAAGGCGGAGTTCGCCACTGATTCTCCTGTGCGTACCCTTTCCGAGGCTCTGGTGGGGGCCGATTTTCTGATGGGGCTTTCCGTGGCCGATTGCGTGACGGCAGGGATGTTGCTCTCCATGGCCAAGGATCCTGTGGTGTTCGCCATGAGCAATCCGAATCCGGAGATTTCCTACGAGCTGGCGGTTGCCACCCGCAAGGACTTGATCATGGCCACCGGAAGGAGCGACTATCCGAACCAGATCAACAATGTCCTGGGCTTCCCGTTCATTTTCCGCGGTGCGCTGGACACCCGTGCGTCCAGGATCACCGAAGGGATGAAGATGGCTGCTGCGAAGGCACTTGCGGCCTTGGCTAAGGAGCCGGTGATCGCCGAGGTCTCCCAAGCCTATGAGGGGAAGCATTTCAGCTTCGGCCGTGAATATCTTGTCCCCAAGCCCTTCGACCCGAGAGTCATCGAATGGGTGGCGGTGGCCGTCGCCAAGGCCGCCTGTATTGACAAGGTAGCCAGAAAGCCAATCGAGGATTGGGATGCGTACCGTCTTGCGCTTACCCATCGTATGAAGAAGTTCTGGCAGTAGCTTTTTCTCAGGAAGCCGCCACAATAAAGAACCGGGTCCCTGATTCAGGAACCCGGCGGGTGTGTTGCGCTCTAGATATGCAATTTGAATACTACCTTCAGCACTTGGGAAGGCTG
>JBAXZS010000267.1:0-3584 GCA_041670175.1 Sphaerochaetaceae bacterium
AGTTGTAGGTGTAACGTATAAGGAAACCCGTAGAAACCCCAAGGATGTCCTTTCGAACCTGAAGACCCAAGGGAATCTCCAAGGCCACATTATTCTTGTTATCCCGCCATAGCACGAAAAGAGGTCCTAGCTTTCCATCAAAAGAAAGAAAGGCCTGGTCGACCAGATACCAGTTGTATTGCATGCTGGCACTGAAGAACATGCCAACGACCTCGCTGAACATTGTCCTTAGTCTCAAGCCTCCTCCCACACTGAAGAAAGCCCGACGGCTTGTTCCATTGAAAAAGGGGGAACGGCTCACAAACCGAAAGGGTATTTCAAGGGAGACTTCAAGTGTTTCGTTCTGCAGGCCCATATCGAAAACCGCATCCAGGGCATAGCTTGAGCGGAACGGAAGCGTATCCTCATACAAAGGAAACCCCATATACCAGCCAGCACCACTTGCCAGGCTCACGGTGAATCGGGACACACCAAATAGAGGAAACGAACACACAAGGATACACACTATCTGGGGAAACCTCATTTTTCTCATGGGACGAGTATACCATTGAAGATTCGCTGTGACAAATCACATATCAAGAGGATATCCCGATCCTTCACGTATCGAATTGTTTTACCGGCAAACCCAGCGCCCACAGAAAGAGATCAAGAATCCGCTTCTGGGTGTTGGTGAAAACATAGGTCTCCTTGGCAGTCTCCAGATGCAGATTGCTTCCTATGAGTCTTTTTTTGACTGAATAGCTTGTAATTGCCGATCGTTGTATGATGAATACCTCGGTAGCGGCCAGGACGGACGAGGCTATCACGAGGACACGGTAATCCGTGACTGCAATCATCCGTCGTCTTCCTTTATAGACACCAGTTGCCACGCAGTTCAGGATTTCCCCTATGTTGAGAAGTTCCGCCAGAGGTTTCAGCTCTAGTCTAAAACCATACAGATCATATAGGTATAATTCCTGAAGTCTTTTGATGACGTTGTCTTTTTGCACTTTTTGTTCCTATGTGCTATGATATCACATACAAGGAAGTTTCAAAAGTAAAAATGGGTGCGATAGGAATCGTCGGAGGGGTCGGCCCTGCAGCCGGGATTGATTTGGCGGCAAAAATATTTAAACATACGGAGGCCTCAAGAGATCAGGACCACATCGACCTGTATCTTACTTCGACTCCCTCGATAATTCCTGACAGGACCGAATTCCTTCTTCATGAGGGAAACGACCCCCGCCCCGGGATTTATGAATGCATCAAGAAACTTGCCAGTCTGGGCGCAACTGCGGTGGGAGTGGCCTGCAACACTGCACACTCAAAGGATATCATAGGAAAACTCCCCCCCCTTCCAGAAGGGGTCGTACTTGTCAATATGATTCAGACCACCTGTGAGGAAATCAGCCGTCAGTATCCTTTTGGTGCCCGTATAGGCCTTCTGGCTACCACCGGAACGGTACGTACAGGAGTGTATTCTCAGTATTTTGCGGAACTTCCTTCCTTCACACTTATCTGCCCCTGTCAGGAAAACCAGCAGTCCGTCCATCAGGCTATTTATAATTCGTCCTATGGCATCAAGGCAACTTCCCGTCCTACCGACAAGGCAAAGGCCTTGCTTAGAAAAGCCCTTGATGAACTTGAGCTTCAAGAATGTGCTGCTGTCATCCTAGGATGTACTGAACTTCCTTTGGCGGTGACTCCTGAAATGACTCGTTGCCGGCTCATCGATCCGACTGAACTTGAAGCAATCGCCCTGATAAAGGCCGTCTGCCCCGAAAAGCTCAAGTAACACTTTTCCCTTACTTGTCGGATAAGAAATACAAGCTGAAGGCACGAGATTGGGTTTGAACCCTGCCACTTGGTATCTCAGGTACTATCACAGAGTCACAGGAAGCCCCTTTTTCTACTAATCAGACATCTCCTTTCAAACCGTAACGTTGTCAGAAATCGATTTTTCTTGCCGTTTCACAGTTCGGGGTGTAGAATTTTTTAGTTAAGGTTTTCATCCAAAGTTTGCTTTTACCACTAGGAGGTATTACATGGAAAAGAAGGCCCCAGTAAAAAAAGGTGCTCTCGGCTGGTATTTTAATTTCAATCTCTTGTACAGGATCCTGATCGGTCTTGTCCTCGGTGCGATTCTGGGAATCATCCTTGCAGCAAATGGCGTCACAGCGTTGCCTGCCTGGGTATCGATGTTTGGAAACATCTTCATGAGACTTCTGAAGATGATCATCATCCCCATTATGATGGCGACCCTTATCGTTGGTGCCTCATCCGTTTCTCCTGCAAGTCTTGGCAAGGTGGGCATCCGTATTGTTGTCCTCTACCTGATCACCTCTGCATTCGCAGTTGTCATCGGCTTACTGATGGGAGCGATTTTCAGACCAAGTGCGGGATTGGCCACTCTTGCCGCGAATGCGGCGGGGAAAACCGCCTCGGTGTCCATCTGGACAACAATCGCGGAGATTATTCCTACCAGCGTGGCGACCGCCATCGTCAACGAGAAAGTACTTCAGGTCATTTTCTTCACCTTGGTGTTCGGCATCAGTCTTTCCTATCTCAAAATCGCTCAGGATGAAAGACTTCGCAATGCAGGCCTCGTGATTTATAATTTCTTTGATGGTGTGGCTGAAATCATGATGAGAATCGTAAAAGGTATCATGGAATATGCTCCTATCGGTGTATTCGTACTTGTCATGGAAGTCTTCGCAAAGAACGGGGCAAAAGTAGCTGGCTCATTGGCTGTGGTGACCATTGCCTGTTTCCTTGGTTATCTGATTCATGTGCTGCTCGTTTATGGTGGAATTCTTCGGATTGGGAAAATCAAGGGAAAGACTTTCTTCAATGCCGCAAAAGAGCCATTCCTGACAGCATTTGTAACCCGTTCATCGAACGGTACGCTTCCTGTCACCATGCAGGGTGCTGAATCACTCGGGATCCAAAAGGATGTGTATGGTTTCTCGCTTCCTCTTGGGGCGACAATCAACATGGATGGCACAGCAATTTACCAAGGTGTCTGCTCAATCTTCATCGCACTCTCTGTCGGACATGGGATGTTCAGCTTCGGGCAGATGTGTCTGATTGTTGTCGCTGCCACCCTCGCCTCAATTGGCACCGCAGGAGTTCCAGGTGCGGGAGCCATCATGCTTGTCATGGTCATGGAGACCGTGGGACTTCCCATCAAGGAAGGAACAACAATCGCTGGAGCATATGCGCTTATTCTTGGAATCGACGCAATCCTCGATATGGGAAGAACCGCCCTTAACGTGACTGGCGACTTGACCTGTACTGCTTTCGTTGCAAAGAAGATGGGTATGTTGACCGATGATTCACCGATCAAATAACCAGAGAAAAACATTACTGTTTTTCTCAGAATCAAAGAAGGAGCCCAAAAGGCCCCTTCTTTTTGCAGTTCTGATTGGTCATTAATAATACAAGGACACATAAACAATCTTTACGAAACCCTGAATGTGTCTTCAAAAAAGACTATAGGAAATGACTTATTCCTCGTGGCCACTTTCCTTCCAAAGCTCAGAAGCCACAGGAGCCCATTCCTTAGCATAGTTGACACATTTGTCACACAAATGCTCAGCCGCCTC
>JBAXZS010000268.1:0-3578 GCA_041670175.1 Sphaerochaetaceae bacterium
CGCATGTAGGTCACTGCAATCCAACACATGGTGCGCTACAATGACATACTTGCCAAAAGAACGAAGATCACACACCAACTCCATTGGCTCTTTTAATGATTTGTTCACCGCGAATACGGTAATAGCCTCGTCTTCCTCATGGAATATCGCAGCACTATCCAAACAAGGAACAGCACTATACATACTGCATCCATAAGTATCGCACGTTATCACCGGTTCCAAACTGATACCTCTTCCGTACATGGACACATCAAAAAATGGATAAAAAATAGTCTGTTTCCACGCCCTGCCATCAGGTTCTGTCATAATTGGTGCAATTACATTGACCAATTGTGCAAGGCATGCAATCTTAACCCGGTCTGCATGTTTGAGCAATGTTATCAGCAAAGTCCCCACCACCAAGGCATCCTCTGCATCGTAGATGTCCTCAAGCAAGGAGGGCGCCTCCATCCAAGGGGCAACCTCTTTATCCTGCTTGTTTGAATGAAACCAAACATTCCATTCATCAAAACTCAAATACATCAGCTTATTTGAATGCTTAAGCGTTTTTACATAGTCACAAGTGGAAATCACAGAACGGATGAACCGGTCCATTGTCGTACTTGAAGCAAGGAATGAGGAGGTGTCATCCATATCGTTTCGGTAATATTGATGTAAAGAAAGATACTCAACATACTCATACACATGTCCCAGAACTGTTGATTCCCAAATACCGAAGGTGGGCATATCGGAATTTGATGAACCACAAGCAACCAGTTCAATAGAGGGATCAACCAATTTCATTACTTTCGCTGTTTCCTGCGCCAATCTCCCATACTCATCAGCAGTTTTGTGTCCAATCTGCCAAGGTCCATCCATCTCGTTTCCCAAGCACCAAAGCTTAATGTCAAATGGCTGGGCACTTCCATTTCTTTTTCTCAGCTCACTAAAATAAGATCCATCCTCTGGGTGATTGCAATACTCAACAAGGTTGCGGGCATCTTCTATTCCTCGAGTACCGAGATTGAGAGCCATCATGATATCAACCCCTGCCTTTCGTGACCATTTTACGAACTCGTGCAACCCAAATTGATTTGTTTCTAGAGAATTCCATGCAAGATCAAGCCTCTTCGGCCTGTTTGCCACAGGTCCAACAGAGTCCTCCCATCTAAATCCACTGACAAAATTACCTCCGGGATAGCGAACCACGGTAACATTGAGATCCCTGACAAGATTCAGCACATCCACTCTAAATCCATCCTCGTCACTCACAGGGGACCCTGGTTGATAAATGCCTGTATAGACAGCTCTTCCCAGATGCTCAATAAAAGAACCAAAAAGCCGTTCATCAACTTTTCCAATACGATAATCCTTATCGAGAATTAAGCTTCCTTTTTTCATATATCGCTCCTTACAAAGCCAAAACCATAATATTGTCTAAAACCAACCTTACAGACCATACAATCCCTTGCTACCCCTTCACGCCCCCTGCGGTCATCCCATCAATAAAATATGATTGAAAACAAATGAATAGAATCAAAATCGGCACAATCGCGAAACAAGAGCCTGCAATCAAAATATCATAGTTATTTCCATAAGGAGTAATCAAACCGGCCAAACCGACAGGAAGTGTCGTATGTGAAGAGGACCTGATAACAATCATAGGCCACAAAAAATTATTCCAACTTTGCATCCCCTCGTAAATTCCCATTGCTGCAAAAGAAGGTTTCATGAGAGGAAGCATTATCCTCCCAAAAATACCATACTCAGAGCATCCATCAATACGCGCTGCATCAAGAAAATCCTTAGGAATCCCGCTTAGATACTGCCGGAAAAAAAAGATAAGCATTGGAATAACAAGATAAGGAAGAACTATGCCTGTAATCGTATCGATATTTCCCATTCTCACTGTCAAACGGTAAAGAGGGAGCATGATGATTTCTGTAGGAACCATCATTAAAAGCAATACACAGGAAAAAAAGAAATTTTTCCCTTTGAATTCATATATTGCAAAACTATATCCAACACACGCACTCAAGAACAAGGATAAAGCCACTTGCAAAAAAGTTATCAGCATACTGTTTTTGTACCAGGTAAAATAAGAATTCTCCCCACTAAACAACAACCTGTAATTCTTGAATGAGGCAGTTGCAAAATCGATGCTCAAATTAAGCCCATTGCGCATCAATTCAGTACCAGGACGCAGTGAGGAAACAAACAGCAAAACCAAAGGAAGCAGTACCAAGGCTATGGTAAAGCAAAGAATAAAATAAAGAACGATGGAGGGAATGATTTTTCTTTTGTTCATGCAGCATTCCTTTTTGAGAAGGCTCCATTAACACCGAGCTGAATCACGTTAATTAGCATAACAATGCCAAGCAGCACACAGCCGGTCGCACTAGCCAGGCCTATATTGTTTTGTTCCCAACCCATACGATAAAGATAGCCAACAATGGTCAGTCCTACATTATTTGTTGAGCTGTTCCCGTTGAAGAGAATATAGGACTCGGTAAACATGGACATGCCACCATAAATCGAAATTGTGAGTACATAAATAGTGGTCGGTTTCAACATTGGAATGGTAATATGAAAAAATTTCTGGATGAAATTAGCACCGTCGACTTCAGCGGACTCATACAAGTCAGTGGGTATCTGCTGCAACCCCGCTAGATAATACATCATGTTTACCCCTGTCCAACGCCATAAACACAAAAGAAACAATGCAATCCAGACGGTGACAGGTTTTCTCAACCAAATCAAAGGACCATATCCAAAGAATCCAACAACATTATTGGCAAAAGAACCGCTCATTTCACCAAAAATCAACCTAAAAATAGTTCCGGCTACGACCACGGAAGTAAGTGCAGGAATGAACATCATCCCCCTGAATATCGTCTTCCCTTTTACCAGTTTGGAATTCAACATAGCAGCCAGCACCAGGGGAACTGGAATCATCAAGCATAAAGTAACGATTGTATAAAACGCACTATTTTTCAAAGCTTTGAAAAATACAGGATTCATCAAAATCCTGTAATTCCCCAACCCTCTAAAGGTATTTCCTGTGACCGCTACTTTCTGGAAACTCATAACTATTGTATCTATAATCGGGTATATAAAAAAAACACCAAAAGTAATGATAAACGGAAAAAGGAAAACATATGGTGCGCTTTTTTGTGAATATCGAAACAAATCAATGATTTTCTTCAAGATTGTTATCCCTCAATCAATTCTGCATTTGAGCCTAAGCTTTATAACATTAGATGATACATGGTTGCCCAATTCCCAAGATTTGTTTTTTCCTTTGAATTGTAAAATCCCTTATCAATGAATATTTTTTGTTTTACCCCGGTCGCCTTATTTAAAAAAATCAATGGCCTTATACTATTCAAGGGCACCACCCGCCCTCTCTCAATCTCTCGTCCCTTGATGATATCCTTAAAGCCGTCTCAACGGTTTTAGTCTATATTCATCTCAGGGCAAGAGAACTGAGTTTCTTGCTGCTCTTGCAATATCCACGATGTGCTTTCGCTGCCAAACACTTTGAGACAGGTACAGCTAAAACCATATGCAACAGGACTTCCTCCTTCCTTCATGCAAAC
>JBAXZS010000269.1:0-3573 GCA_041670175.1 Sphaerochaetaceae bacterium
AGGGACCTTTATACAGGTATCACAGAGATTTCCTAATTTACCTCCGCTTTTTCCCGTCATCCCGATTGTTTTCAATCCTTTCTCGTTGGCAAGAAGCACTGCATTTATGACATCTTCCGCATTGCCTGATGTCGATAATCCGATTATCGTATCCCCTTTCTGCCCGTACCCCATGACCTGTTGTGCGAAAACCATGTCATATCCGTTATCATTGGCTATGGCACTTATAAGCGCGCATTGACTGACAAGTGAGATTGCAGGAAGCGCATATTGCAGTCTTTTGTCTCCAAGGGCCTTGGAGGATGCAATTCGAGGCAATATGAAGCCTTTCATGAGTTCCCCGACTATATGCTCGCTATCGGATGCGGAACCTCCATTACCACAGACAAGAAGTTTATGGCCGGAGCAGAAGGACTCCCTCAGTATTTCATAAGCCTGTTCTATGTCCTGCTTACAGATTTCCAAAGCAGGATACTTTTCAATAAGATTTTTGATGTTGTCATTCATTTTTCTAATCCTTTGCATTCTTTCCTATCACAAAGTTTGTCTTCTGCTAGTTTCCCCAGAGTCTTTCTTTTGGGATTGTCTGCTTCTGCATCATATATCCCTATTGTTGTTTTTGCCATGCCAGATTTGCCCCTCTGGGAGAAATATGCCTGGCACGGCGCGGCTTTCTTTGTTGGATGGCAAATCCTTTTCATAACAAAACCCCTTCCACTGGTTTTTTATTCAGGAGAAGGGGTTCAGCTTGTTACACAGCTGTTTTAAAAGCAGGTGAAGGAGTGTATCGCTATTTCAATCCTTGAGTGGTGGCTGGGGTCTGGTCCGTGGCGGATTCAATGCCAAGTAACTCAATATCGAATACCAAAAGGGAATTGGGCTCGATGTTTCCAGAACCTTCCTCTCCATACCCCAGACTCGGGTGGATCCAGAAGCGGTAGGTAGAGCCGACCTTCATCAGAGGGATACCCTCGATCAAGCCTTGGACCAGATTATTGACAGCCATTTTGGCCGGCGAATCGGAGGACTTCTTGGAATCCTGGATCACCGTACCCTCGATATCCTTCAGTATATAGTTGAAAGAGACCGTATCGGTGGCCACAGGCATCTGTCCATCTGAATCGACGAGGATTTGGTACTGTAATCCACTTCCTGTGGTTACCACACCTTCCTTTTTCTTGTTGTTCTCAAGAAAACCTTCGGCGGCACGCAGATTCTCTACCTGTGTTTTCTCTTTCCATTGGTTGTATTCGTCTTCAACTTTTTTCTGGTACTCGGTGAAAGCCGTCTGCATTTCCTCATCGGTCATGATGGGGGTGGACTCGCAACCCATATCCAACATGCCATATGCGAAGTAGGAACCATTGACTTCCATACCCTGGCTGATCATGTTGGCGGTGATCAGATAGCCATAGGTATAACTGAAACTCTTGATTGTATCATCATCTTTACCAAGCTCCCCGATGGTCTCCAGGTCATTGGTTTCTGTTCCACTGAAAGCGGTAGGAGCTTTTCCTGCATTCCACACGGACTCCTGATAATTCTGGATAATGCTACTCATCTCCTCTTTGCTGTAGAACTCAGTGATTTTCTTATCAGCCCCCACTTGGATTGCATCCAAGGCGCCCCGTACAAAGTAGCTGATATCAAAGAACAAGCCCTGGCTGGAAAGGGATTTGGTAAGCAGGTATCCGTAGGTATAGCTGAAACGATTGACGAGGCTTTCCGGTTTCATGACAGAGGACATGCTGATATTGCAATTTAGGTATCCCTGTGCTACCAGCGGGGATACAAGCCGGATATTCTGGGCATACAGCGTGGAATCCACTACAATCTCAACATAATCTCCAGCGGCTAAAGCGGAGACGGGGAAATTGGTGATTGTGTTTTCATCGGCTACAACTGTCGCGGTACCACCATCTTCCGTTCTTACAGTAAAGGCAGGCTGGGTACCTGACTCAAGGACTGTAACGATTCTGCCAATAACGGCATCCTTCTGTGCTTCTTTTGCACCTTGCGCAAACAACAGGCCACTGGCCATGATAAGAACGAGCCCCACCATGACGGTTCTCGTCATCTTGTGTGTATTCATCACTATTCCTTCTTTATTAAGAGAAAACGTACCATAAAAGATATGAATCTTTATCATTTCAGTCAATCTCTTTATCAATGAAGTTTTTGTGTGCTTATTGTAAGATGAGCGGTGTTCTGCTAGTCTGTGCATATGGGTAAAGTAGTTGAAGGGAAACTGACAGAACTTGATATCCAGTTGCTGTATGAGGCTGCAAAGGTCGCCCACCAATCAAAAATGGAAGGCAATCACCCCTTTGGGGCCTTGCTGGCTGATAAAGAAGGTAGGATTCTTATTCGTGCGGGCAACGATCACAGACAGAGTCCGGCCCTGCATGCCGAGACAAAAGTGATGCTTGAGGCAGGGGAGCGATTTAGTAGCGACTTTCTTGCGACCTGTACGCTCTATACCACTGCAGAGCCATGTGTGATGTGCACTGGTGCCTTGTATTGGACCAATGTTCGGCGTTTGGTTTATGGGATCAGTGAGGAACAATTGCTCAATCTGACAGGGAGCAGCGATGAGAATCCGACTTTCAGTCTGGACTGCCGTTCGGTCATTGAAGCAGGGCAGAAAGACATTATCGTTATAGGACCTGTCGAGGACACTCTCTTGAGAGAGACGATACTTGCCGATCACAGGGGATTTTGGAAATGAGCATCTTGCCTTATCTTCTGCAAAAAGAGAACATCGCTCATGTCCAGGACGGCATTCTGTATATCGGTGATCGACGGACCTTTCCTTTCCAGCGTACTTTTTTTCCCTGTCATGACGCAGGGGAAATAGCATTTGCTCTCAGGAGTATGGTAACCCAGGGAGGAGGCCCCCTGCAGGTAGCCCTCACCGCCTTGCCTTTTCTTGCCCGGAAGGCGGGTTCCTTTTCTGAATTGCAGGGGATGATGGACCTAATCAAGGCAAGCAGGAAAACCAACACAACCATGGCCCGTACGATTGATGGCATCCTTGAGAAAGTGAAGGATGGACGGGACATGGAAGAGCGCCTTTCTCTTCTGGTGGAGGAGCAGGAGGCAAAGTTCCAGAGCGAGTATGAGGTCATGGGCAAGGCAGGTGCCTTGTTGCTGCCTCAGGAAGCCAGAGTCCTTACCACTTGTTTCGCGGAGCATTCCTTTCTTCTTTGCCTGCAATATGCCAGGGAGATAGGGAAAAAGGTTGTCGTCATGGTGAATGAGACCCGTCCTTACCTACAAGGAAGTCGTCTGACGGCTCCAAGCCTTAAGGAACTGGGGTTTGAGGTGAGCCTTGTCACGGACGGTATGGGAGCCCATTACATGGCGGAAAATGAGATTAATGTCTACATGACAGCCTGTGACGTGCTTTGCAAGGATGGTACGGTGGTCAATAAGGTAGGGACTCTTAATCTATAATTTATAAATTTTAGGGTTCTTATGCCATTGTCTTCTTACCCTAAGGATTCTTTCTAAGACCATGTATTGCAAAGACATTTTCGATGGACACGACCCCAGGAGTGTGCTATGATATAA
>JBAXZS010000270.1:0-3562 GCA_041670175.1 Sphaerochaetaceae bacterium
ACGACCAGGATAACAAGAATTATTGCAATGCGATAGAAAGTACCCATGGAATTACTATACCGTACTTAAAACGGTTAATCCATAAGAAATGGATTTTCTGAAAGGTACTTTAGTTTTGGATATCGTATATGATAAATACTTTACCTATTCAGAAGATATGCTATTGTTTAAGCTGCTGATGAGGTGAGGGATGCATCTAATATCACATATAATTAAAAGAAATCTGTTGGTGTCGTGCATGATATTTGCTGAAGTGTCCATGGCGTGGGCGGCCTCTTTCCAATGGGCCCCCCTCGACCCCTTGTTTCGAGAACCCTTGGCCGATCCTTTTGCCTGCTCGACCAGCTTCAGGTATCTTGGGGTCCTTGATGAGGCCAGTGTCCCTGATTCCGTGCTGGTCGCAAACAGTGATACCAAACAATATGAGACAATCCAGTATGACAGTACCTCGCAACGGGGCTATTGGCAGATGAAAAGTGCGGTGAACATAGGATTGCTCAGAGTCACCCTTGGTCCCGTGCAGGCTGAAGGATATATCCAGGGAGGACTGAATACTGTGTTTCAAAAACAGGGTTCGGTCGATGCCTTGGGCTTCGATGGGATGTATGGAGCCGGGATGACGATGAGGTTTTTTGATGTAGTCGCCATCCAGGCCGGATTCCATCATTTTTCCGGCCATTGGGGAGATGAGATTCTCTTTGATTTGCAGCAAGCAAATCCTGGCATGGATTTATATTCCTCGTCTTCAATTTATCATCTGGAGGAGTATACCCGTGGCAATTCCTGGCTGGCTGGAGTCTCACTGGAACCGGTCGCCTGGGGACGATTGTATTTCTTTGCCGAGTTGCCTATGAAGAAAGCTTGGATCAGGCCTGGGATTCATGTGCCTGCTGATACCATAAAGCCTGGATCAGAGGATATAAGCCAGTTTGGGAATATCACCGGGCAAGAAGGCTTGTCAGGCTTGACCCCCTATGACAGCTCTTACAAAGCATGGAGGTTGCAGGCAGGTCTTGAACTCCGATTCCCTGTGTGGGATATGGGTTCCTTTTTCCTTGCAGGAGATGTCCAGGCCCATCAGGATGGGCAGACGCTCCATCAGGTGGGAGGCTATGATCCGAACAACCCTTGGGAATTCGAATGTACTGTTGGGGGAGGTTTTGAGTTTAACCAGAGTATCCTAGGACGGAAGATGCGGTTGGAGTGTTATTATCATGACGGGAGGTTCCCTCTCTTGAACTATTTCTTCCAACGAAGCAAATACGTTGTCATGGGCATCGCGATCAGTGGCTAGGAGGTCAGGCATGAAACGTTGTCTTGGGGTGGTTTTGCTTCTTGCTTTCTTGCTTGGGCCCTGTTTTGCCACGTATCATCTATTTGGGGATGCCCTTTCCTTTGATTGGTTTGCCGCCGACGCCCTGTATCCTTCTTCGATCGCCAATCCTTTCTCTTCAACCTCGGTATTGAACTTACTGTATCTGACAGATGGTCAGCCACGGTCCATCAAATATACTGGTACTGATACTGGTAGTAGGAAATATGAGGAGGTGCCATTCCTTAAAGATAGCGCGTATATCGATGAGCATCTGTACCTTCAGCTCAAAACCGGATTGAATATTGGCCTTTTCCGCTTTTCCTATCGGGATGCAGTCGAAGCCGAGATGGGATTCCAGGGAGCCTTGAATTCCGTGTTTCAAGGCTTTGGAGGGGCGGATAATCTTGGGTTTGATGGGATTTTCTTTTTGGGAATGAATGTCAGATTGTTTCATCTTGTCACTTTTAGGGTTGGCCTTCAGCATTACAGCGGACACTATGGTGATGAGACACTTGAGAATATCAGCAACCAATGCGGAGATCCCGTCGAGTATACCCGGGACAACAACTTTCTTTTTGGTGTCAGTGTGCAACCAGCCTCGTTTATTCGTCTGTATCTGGATGCAAATCTTCCTTTGGAAAAAAGTTGGATGCATCCGGCCATCCATATTCCTTCCTGAGTTCTCAAGCCTACTACGGGAATGTACTTGCAAGAGGTGGAAAGCTCCAACGAGAATATTACCGGAACCGACTTTGCAGATTCCTACAAAGCATGGATTATCGACGGCGGAGTGGAGTTGCATTATCCTTTGCACAATCTTGGCTCCTTGTTCTTTGCTGCCGATGTGACTGCCAATCAGGATGGACAGACACTTCACCAAGTCGGAGGATATGATCCCGATAATCCCTGGGAATTCGAATATACTCTCGGCTTTGGGATTGAGTTCAATCAGAGCCTAGGCCTCGGACATGCCAGGATTCTCTGTTCCTACCATGATGGCCGGTTTCCTCTGCTGAATTTCTTTTACCAGAGATCGAAGTATTTTGGCATAGGATTCTCGCTCAGTCTTTGAGAGACGAATGAGGGCTGTTTGCCTCTGCAGGTACAAGGTTAGTCATTGGGATTTGGCGACCAGTCGTCAGCAAAGGATTCGGAACGGACGATATGCCTTGTTCCGTTCGATTTATGCATGTATACGTCTTCGTCGGGATAATAGCAGGTGTCTTCAGGCTCATTTGTCCCGACATCAAGGATGACCAGGTTCTCTTTTCCTGAATTGAAAAATGTATGGGCGATTCCTTCTCCTGCGGGCTTTGCTAAGAAATCACCTTTTTTAATTGCAATCTCCTTGTTTTGCAAACGCAAGGTCCCTTCTCCCGATACGATGAAGAAGAATTCCTCCTGTTGTGAATGGCTATGATATTTTGTGCTGAGGCACCTTGGGGGGACAATATCCATATTCGCATAGATTTTTTTGCTTCCGACGGATTTTCCCAATTCCTTGCTGACAAGTCCGGCCTTGTCTCTCCAGATATAAGCCTCGTCCAGCTCGTTGATGTTCCCTACTTGTTTCATTGCTATCCTTCTTTTTTTAAATGAAACACTACTATGTAGTTTGTTGTCAAGTTTCTAGATAAAACGGAACTTGTCATTTATTTTGTCCCTCAATTGATTGATGCCCTGGATGAATTCCTGTGCCATTGACGAAAGGGAGATGCCGAGACCTGACAGCAGGGGGATTGCCCGTGGAAATGCTTCCAGCAACAATCCCGTTTCGTTGTACGGCATCCGATGCTGGCGACTGAATGCTTCGCCAATGACAAAACACCAAATTTCAGCTTACAGAGAAGTGGGAAAAAAGATACCCACATTCTTGTCGTGCTTGATGAATAGTTGGTATCACGAAGCAGGTCGTTTGCAAATAAAAAACCAGGTCATCAATTTTCGGTAGAATACCGTCAATCAATAACCTGGCAATTTCAGGAGTAAAACTACTTACTAAAGAACTTCCATGAAGGGAACGACAGCGAGCATAACGCCGGCAGCGACTGCCGAACCGATAACACCTGCTACGTTCGGTCCCATCGCATGCATCAACAGGAAGTTCTGAGGATCCGCTTCCTGTCCGAGCTTGCTGGAAACACGTGCCGCCATAGGAACAGCACTTACTCCTGCTGATCCAATAAGCGGATTGACAGGATGCTTGGGGTCGATTTTGTTCATTAACTTGGCAATCAATACCCCTGC
>JBAXZS010000271.1:0-3554 GCA_041670175.1 Sphaerochaetaceae bacterium
ATCTGGTGCTCTTTCTCCTTGACCGTTGCTTTTCCAAGATTGAGAGGTTGTCATGAATTACCTTCTTAAGGATATATCCAAGAGCTTTGAAGGAAAGAAAGTATTGAGCCATCTCGACCTTACCATCAGGGAAAATGAAGTGAACGCCCTTGTGGGACCTTCCGGCAGTGGAAAAACGACCTTGCTACGAATTCTCATGGGTTTTGTTGTCCCTGATAGCGGAGACTTATCCGCTCTGAAGGGCAAGAGGTTCAGCGCGGTATTCCAGGAGGATAGACTCTGTGAGAATCTGTCAGCGGTAAGCAATGTCAGGCTGGTTGCAAACGACAAGGCGAAGGTGATCCAGGCATTGAGGCAAGTAGGACTGGAAAACAGCCTCCAGCAACCGGTAAGAGAACTCTCAGGAGGTATGAAACGACGGGTGGCCTTGGTACGGGCGCTTCTCGCCGACTATGATCTCCTGTTGCTCGATGAACCGTTCAAAGGGCTCGATGAGGGAACAAAAGACAAAATCATTGCCTACACACGTCTCATGTGCAAGGGCAAGACAGTAATCCTGGTAACCCATGACATCGAGGAAGCAAAAAAACTCGGCATGACAAACCTGATCACACTTGAGCTTTAGTTATTCCCCTGCAGAATCTTCATCCAGTTTGCTTTCAACGTCTCATCGTATTCGGGAATTGCTCCGGCATGTGATACGACATAGTCCGCAAGGTCCGAGCCCATCTTCAGAGCGACAGCAATGTCCCCGGTGGCAAACAAGGAACGGAGGAAAGCCGCTGAGAAGCTGTCTCCCGCACCCACGGTATCGACCACCTTCACATCCTGGGGCTTCTGGTCATAGCGTCTGTTGCCATCGTAGCAGCTCACCCCCTTCTTGCCTTTGGTGATGAGTACCGTCCTGACAGCATAGGTATCCTGAAGGGCTCTCACTATCCCCTCCTCTGCCAATGAGGCGTCGATACCCACGGTCCTTGCGATGATTGGCAGTTCCTCGTCATTCATTTTCAAGATGGAGCAAGCAGCAAGTCCCCTGGCGATGCATTCCTTGTCAAAGAAAGCCTTCCTGAGGTTCACATCAAAGAACACCGTCTTGAACTGAAGGTTATCAAGCAACCAGTCGAGGGTGTTCCTGCTCTCGCTGCTTCTTTGAGCCAAGGTGCCGAAGCAAAACACCTCAGGCTTCAAGCTCCTCAATTGTTGTTTCTGGTCTTCTGTCAACATTATGGCATCCCAGGCGCAGGGATCATTGAATTCATAGGTCGGGATTCCGTCCTTGAGTTGGATCAAGGCCACGCCGGTGCCCCAGATGCCATCTTGGCGGATAAACGTATCATCCACTTTCAGGTTGCGTATCGCCTCCAATGTCAGGTCCCCCAGCTCATCCTTGCCCACACAGCTGATGATTGCGGCCTGAGAGCCCAGGCGGGCCATATGGCCCGCCACATTCAAGGGTGCACCGCCAAGGGTCCGCTTATTGCTGAATACATCCCAGAGGATTTCCCCAAACGATAAGAATTTCATCCTTCCTCCCTCAATGAGAAAAATCTTTTTGGCAATCATAGTATACCAAAACAGAAAAATTATCCTTACTTGCAAGACAGTCGGCCTTTCGGCCGTCCAATCGAATGTCCTAAGCCTTATACCACTTGGGAAGGAACACCATGGCAAGGACAAACATCGTCAAGGCACAAATCCAAGCTATCAAATCCGAAAGGAAGATGCCTCCAAAGAGGTACCCGACCAAAGAGCAGACGGCGACAGTCAAGGCATACGGCATCTGGGTCTTCACATGCTCAAGATGGGGGCAGCCTGCTCCCGTTGAGGAAAGTATGGTGGTGTCGCTTATCGGAGAGGCATGATCCCCAAACACCGCACCTGAAAGCACGGAACCCACAGCGATAAGAGAAGCATTGATCATGGAGGAAACATCAAACCCCTTTGATTGGGCAAGCCCCACAGCAATAGGCATCACTATGGGAATCATGATGGCAAACGTTCCCCAGGAAGTCCCTGTGGAGAAGGAGATAAGGGCGGAAAGCACAAAAGCGATCACAGGGATAAGGGTGATGGGGAATCCCCCACCCACCACAGCCTTGGAAAGGAAGGAAGCCAGGCCAAGCCCTCCCTCACAAGGGCTGCTCTTGATGATGGCACCGATAGTCCAGGCCATGACAAGAATGATCAGGGCGGGGACCATGCTCTTGATGCCCTCGACTATGGCATCGCTGGCGGTCTTGAGCGTGAACAGCCGTCTGATAATGTAATAGAGGTAGGTCACCACCAAAGTGATGATCACCGAATAGAACAATGCCATGGAGGCATCGGTATTATTAAAAGCATCACCCAGGCTCATGGAATGGACAGCCTGTCCCACGGTGAGAATGCCCTTCCCGTCGACAGCACCCATCCAAGTGGTCAGGGGGAACATAAGCACCGATACCCCGATAAGCACGATGATGGGGAGCAGCATGTCAAACGGACGGGCCTTGAGGGCGTTCTCATCACCCTCGATGGCGACTTCACCCGGCGCAGGACCATAACTTTCGTCATACAGCTTGCCTGTCTCCTTGGCGAAACGGATGCTCTTAGCCATTGGCCCATAATTGCGTCCGGTAAGAATCACGGTAAGTACCATGATCAATGTCAGGATGGCATAGATATTGAATGGAACAGAACGGAGGAAAAAGGAGAACTCGCTGATACCAAGCTTCTCAAATCCATCACTACCCTTCACAATTGACATGACGGTGATGACCCACGAGGAAATTGGAACGAGGATGCACACAGGAGCAGCGGTGCTATCGAGGATATAGGCTAACTGGGCTCGGGGCACCTTGTTCTTGTCAGTGATAGGTCGCATGACCGTACCCACCGCAAGACTATTGAAATAATCATCGATGAAGATTATCAGGCCACAGAACCAGGCCATAAGCAAGCTGGTTCGGGGACTGTTGAGCTTGCCTGAGGCCCATCGTCCAAAGGCCCGGGCGCTTCCCGTACGGCTGAGCATGCCGACCAAGCCACCAAGAAGGGCACAGAACAGAAAAATACGGATATTCCATCCGTCATTGAGAGAACCTGCAATCAAATCAGTAAGATTGACGATAGCAGTGAAAGGATTCCCCCCTGCGACAATCAAGGCACCACTGAAGATTCCTAAAAACAAAGAAACAATAACATCTTTGGTGATAAAAGCCAAAGTGATTGTGAGTACTGGGGGGATAAGCCCCCAAATGCCAAAACTTTCCACATTTACCTCTATTATGATTTCTTTGCCAACTATACCACCGCTTTGTTGCAAAAGTACAGAAGTTTTATCTCAGGATACTCAAATCCCATACATACTGTTATCAAAATAACACTGACTTGAAGTTGGATTAAGCCAAAGAATACGACAAGGGTACGATTTTCCGACCCTTGCCGTTTATAGCTTGGCTAGTTGGTAAGCAAGGAGAAATGCACGGTAAAGGCATCAATGTGGAAGATAAGCAAATCAAGCCCGACACCAAAATTCTGATATCCTTGGGCAATGCCATAACGGACATCCA
>JBAXZS010000272.1:0-3552 GCA_041670175.1 Sphaerochaetaceae bacterium
AAGCAGAAAGAGGAATTCGCCCATGAGACAGACCTGAGGACTCTCGCCGAGGCTATGGATGGCGTTGATTTCCTGATGGGTTTGTCCGTTGCGGATTGCGTAACCCAGGAAATGGTGGCGTCGATGGCAAAAGATCCTGTGATCTTCGCCATGGCAAATCCCAATCCGGAGATCTCGTATGAATCGGCAATGGCTGTGCGCAAAGACTTGATCATGGCCACAGGGAGAAGTGACTATCCGAACCAGATCAACAATGTGCTTGGTTTCCCCTTCATTTTCCGTGGGGCGTTGGACGTACGGGCTACACGAATCAGTGAAGGGATGAAAATGGCTGCTGCTAAATCCTTGGCGGCCTTGGCAAAAGAACCTGTGCCGGAGATTGTCAGCAAGGCATACAAGGGAAAGCATTTCAGCTTCGGCCGGGAGTATATCGTTCCCAAACCGTTCGATCCGAGAGTCATCGAATACGAGGCGGTCGCTGTCGCCAAGGCCGCCTGTGACGAGGGTCTTGCCAAAAAACCGATCACCGATTGGGAAGCCTATCGTCTCAGATTGAGAAAGAGGATGGAACATTACTGGAAGTAGAACCGAAGGGGTTCGTTGATCTCCTTATCGGCGGTGGTGTCGATATTTCCCTTTGGAAGTCAATCCCTTGGGGAGGAACCTGTATCTGTTTTCCGTTGGATTCATTTTTTCCGTTAATGTTGTTGCAGTTGGCTTTGAAGTCTATGCCTGGGATTCTGTTCCTTGCATAGTCAGGTTCCTGATGGCATCGCCGCAGAATAACGAGTACAGACCCCTGTACCATCTTGCGGTGATGGTATGACTTCAAGGCCAAGTTCACTCTCACTGACGTGACAATTGTGAAGATGACCTCAGAAAGAGGATGAAGACATTTTCTTGGACTTTCCGCGAGGGAAGGGAAAGGATGTATTGACTGGAGAAATGGAAAAACGCGATCAGGCTGCACATCACAAGGAGTCTCATCAGGGAGCTGGGGTATCCTCTCCTCGTGGGACTTTTTCCAGGAGTATCTAGATAAAATCACCACAGTTGATTTTCCCGCTCTCTCTTACCAGTTGCTGATGTGATTTCTCCTTGTCGTGCACGAGTGTTGAGCCTGAGGCTATACGATGAGAAAAGGCATCCATTGTTTTCTGAGAAGATGGTTTTATCCTTCAAGGATGAAAACAGAGCGTTTGTGATTATCACATCCAATGCCTACGCACAGCTGGTTCTTGGATGGCCCTGTATTTTGTGCCATCGCCATGGTGTTGTAGTGTTTGCATTTCTGTTGGCTTTTCGGATATGGATATCTTCCGATTGTCGAATATAGTGTTGGTGATAGCAATGAAATGTCTTCCACAATCCTTGCATCTGAATCGCCGAATTCCATTGGAAAACGTGCCTTCTCTTGTCATTGAGGTTGATCCGCAATAGCGGCAGTTCTTGCCTTCATAGGAATTGATAAACCTTGATTCATCAATCTCATCAAATGAGAGATGCCGGTGATCATGGTCTCTCCCTGTGCAACTGTCTATGAAAGCTTGGAGAGGGTTGAACTTGCATTCTCAGTCCAAGGGGTTCTCCTCCTGGATTTGGAAATCTCTTTCTTCATGGTTGGTAGTCCAAATGCACTCAGGGGTGGCTTGTCTTTGGACTACCACATCTCGTAACAAGTCAGCCCCTCATGTAACGCCATGAGTATATCAAATGGCCGTGGCCCATATCGACCTGTCTTGTTTTCATCACCTGTATACAAATACGGATTTATAAATTATTCAGCGTTCTTTCATCCTTTGTTCATCAAAAATGTCTTTTGGGGTTTGTCAGTTGGTGACGTGTGAATGTCTTTGCATATATTTTTTTCTTCTTTTGATATCTTTTTTGAATACACTCTTGGCTTTTCTCTCGGATTTGATAAATTTATTACCTTCCATGGAATATTTATGATAAGGATTCTGATAAGAATATTGGCCATAATGGCTTGTGTACGATCCGATATTTGAGAAAGTGCAGGCGGTTGCGACGACCCCGCCAACTGTAATATGGTAGTCTTTCAGCTGGGCTAAAAGATTTGAAAGATTGTTCTTTGTACAGATATTCAATCTCACACAAAGAATGGTCGCATCGGTCAGTTTGAATAGTCCTAGTACTTCAGACATATATTCCATTGGAGGCGCATCAATGAGGATATACTCATACGTCTTTTTCAGTTCAGACAAAAAGTTTCTCTCGATTAAGTCCTGGTTCAAAGAAGAGGCTGATTTGCCTTTACCCAGTATGGCAAGTTGCAAGTTGGGTATTTTCTCTACAGGGGTGACGATTGCCTTATGGATGTCTTCTCCTTTTTGTGCAAGTTCGGCAATTCCTTCTTTCTGGAGGGGGACTCCAAACATTTTTTCAATCGAAGGGAATTTCAGATCCATGTCGATTATCAATACCTTGTGTCCTTGTTTCGCCAAACAGATTCCTATGTTACCTGTGACGCTGCTCTTGCATTCATTTATTCCACTACTTGTTATGGTGAACACCTTGTTGTTCTTATTTCTCCCATAAAGGATACTCAAGGTGATTTGTTGATATCGTTCAGCCAGAAAAGAATACGAGCCGTTGAGTATCAGGACTTGCGAATCCTTTGTTTGGTCTTGTCTTTGGATTTTAACTAACGGTATCCATCCCAACACAGAAATGTTCGGGCCGATAATTTTTTTTATTTCCTCGAGGGAATAAAGACTGTCATCCTTCATGGAAAGGAAAAGGCACAGCAAGACTCCGGCCGCTCCCCCTAGCAGTATACTTATTGCAAGAACCAATAAACGGTTGGGACTCACAGGATTTGCAGGAAACACCGCGGGACTTACAATCTTGACACAATTGTTCTCCGCAGCCACTGTCAAGGTGATTTGCTCACGAAGGGAATTCAATTCCTTTCTGATTGCATCAAGGGAACTCACATCGCTTTGCATTTTTGCAAGTTCTTTTTCAATTACAGGCAACTGGTTGAATTCATTTTCCAGGGAACTGATTGTCTCAGAAACATTATCGGTATCCAGTTCACAGGACATCCATTCGACGATCGTGTGGTGGAACGTATCCAGATTGTAATAATCGTTGGTACTGTCCTGTTGCGTGACTCCCTGATTTTTTGTTATCTGTTGTATCCGATTGAACAGGAGCATTTTTGAATTTGACATTTGGTTATTCAGGTCAGAGATTCTTTCATTGACACTTGCATTGATGTTGTCGTTCACTACGGACAGATTGGTGGTGTTCCTGAAGTCGTTGTTAGACAGCACATCATACAGTATCAGCTCATGAGAAGCTGTCTTGTATGATTTGAGTATTTCCTGGATTTTATTATCGTTCTTGTATGCTTCAATATCGGGTAATTTGTCATTGAAAACTTTTTCAAATTCTTTAATTAAGGAGTCAATTTCAAAATAGATTCTTGTATCTCAAGAGTGAATAAATATACAAATCTACTAGCGACCTGATTCAGCTTCACAGAAAGCCCCAGGATTCGGGGAATATTGTTGAAAAATAGGTAGT
>JBAXZS010000273.1:0-3543 GCA_041670175.1 Sphaerochaetaceae bacterium
ACTGTGGCAGCGGCTTCTTTTGCTCGAAATCTTGGAGCTTTCACCATCTCTCTTTCCCATATTGTGGATTCTCCTTTGTGGAAAGCCTCTGAATTTTCCATTCATTATGATCATGGTCCGGAAGCCATTGCCAGTGAGATAAGCAATCCTATCTTGTATCGTCTTGTTTTCAGCTTGCTGGATGCTCTTCAACCGTGTGACAAGTACAAAAGAGCGCTTGTAGCTCTCCAGAAGATTCAGGATGTGTTTGAAGCGAATAAGAAAAAATACTTGCAAGCGGCTTCTGAGTATGGTGAGAAAAACAAACGGGAGAAACTTATCTACACCATGGCAAGTGGTCCGAATTATGGAGTAGCCTACTCGTTTTCCATTTGCCTACTGATGGAAATGCTCTGGATTAATTCCAGTGCCATTCATAGTGGTGAGTATTTCCATGGTCCTTTCGAGATTACCGATTATGATACCCCGTTCCTTCTTATCAAGGGTGTGGGAAGCACAAGACCTTTAGATGAAAGAGCGGAGAAATTTATTCCTCGGTTTAGTAAGAATCTTGAAGTTATCGATGGACAGAATTTTGAGTGGGGTATCATTGATGAGGATTTGCGTGAGTATTTCTGCCCAATTATTGTTTCTACGGTTCTCCGTACCTATGCTGAAGCGATTGCCTTCTCAACAGGTCATCCCTTGTCGGTTCGTAGATATATGTGGAGATTGCAATACTAGTTGGTAGTTCATTCCCGGGGTTTTAAGGAGAAAAAAATGAAAAAAAGAGTAGTACTGTTGATGCTTCTTACTGTATTTTCTGTTTGTCTATTTGCAAATGGACAAAGTGAAAGCAAAAAAACAGAACCAACAGCGAGTTCGAAAACAGTAATCAAGTTTTTCCATCGCTGGCCTAATGATCCGAAATTCACCTATTTTAACAAGTTGGTTGCCGCATACGAGGCTGATCACCCGAACATCAAGATACAGATGGATTATGTTTTAAATGATTCGTATAAGGAAAAGATTCGTGCGGAAGTTGCTTCTGGTGATTTACCGGATGTTTTTTGCTCCTGGTCCGATTCATTTGCAAGAAATCTTGTTGCATCTGGACAGATTAGGTCCATCAACGACTTGATGGAAGCCGATAAAGCATGGTCATCCCGAGTGTTCCCCTCACAACTCAATGGTTTTACTTTTGAGGGAAATGTCTATGCGATGCCAATGATGATGGATGCTAAGGTCTTTGTATATAACAAGGCTGTCTTTGCCAAATGTGGATTGACACCTCCAAAAACTTTTGACGAGTTCATTCATGTTCTGGATGTTCTTAAGGCAAATGGATACAAGACGCCAATTATTGAAGGATTCTCTGATCCTTGGACCGTCTCTCACTATCTTGGACCAATTTTCTATGGATTGGTTCCAGAAAAGGAATCTTTGAAGGATTATGATCCTAAAACCGGTACATTTACTGATCCTGGATACTCTGAGGGGCTGAAGTATTTTAAGCAACTGGCTAGTTATATGGGAGATTTTGCCCTTTCCGTCGGACATGAAGAAGCAAGGAACATGTTCTCTTCCGGTGAGGTCCCTCTCATGTTCATTGAGACGGCAGAATTCAAGTTAATTGAGGACGCCAATTGTCCTGACTTTGGGACTTTTGGTTTTCCTGCTTTTACCCATGGAAAAGGGAAGTCTGATGTGCTGATGGGTGCTCCTGAGGGTTGGATGCTTTCCAAAAAGGCCTCCCCTGAAGCTATTGAATTCTTCAAGGCACTTGTCAATGACGAGAATATGAAGAAATTCACCAAAGATACAGGTGAGACTACTCCGTACAATGGTACTGTCAATTCTGATAATGCCAGCTCTCATACGATTGCTGCAGCTGAATTGATTAAGAATACTCCCAATATGATTCCATGGTTTGATAATGCTGTTGATACTGTTGGTGATGTGTTCATGCGTGGTGGGCAGTCCATTATTTCTGGTGATGAGACGATTGACCAGGTAATGGCGGATGTTCAAAAGACAGCAAATGGTCTCAGGGCGAAATACGCAAAGTAAGGTTCAAGTGATTTTGTGGAGGACTTTTCCCGGGAAAAGTCCTCCACAATAATTCTTTCACTCTACCGTTTCTTCATTTATTGAAGGGGATGGTGTTAGATTCCACAAATAGGGAGAGGGAAAACGATGAAGAACAAAACATTAAAAAGACAGAATAGATTTATACCTTATGCATTTGTATTTCCCTGTTTGGTTTTTTTGGTTGTATTCGTCTACTATCCTTTGATTCAGAATATAGTAAACAGTTTCACAGAATATTCGGGACTTTCCGGAAAGAAAACTTTCATTGGCTTTGAGAATTATGTTAATCTTTCCCATGATAAGATAATGAAGACGGCTCTTATAAATTGTTTGCGGTATGCGGTAATCTCTGTTATCTGTCAGGTTTTTTTTGGAATGATTTTAGCAAGTATTCTTGAGGATCCTTCTTTTCGTTTTATTGCTGGTTTTTTTCGCACCATATATTTTATTCCGACGGTTATCTCTCTGACCGTTATTTGTCTTTTGTTCGGTTTCATCTACAACCCAAGGAGTGGGTTGCTCAATGCCTTTTTGGAATTGATTGGCTTGGATTCCTTTACCAATGCTTGGCTTGGCAAAGGCTCCACTGCGATCTATGCAACTATCGCTGTATCCCAGTGGCAGAGCATCGGCTATATTATGATGCTTTTTATTGTCGCAATTCAGAAAGTGCCGGTTGAATACTACGAGGCTGCAGAAATTGATGGGGCGAGTAAGATAAGAAAATTCTTCAGTATCACACTTCCCCAAGTTCGTGAAATGTTTTTTGTTACCATGATTATTACCGTCTCAGGTTCAATGACGGTTTTCAATGAGCCCTATATCTTGACAAAAGGTGGTGGCCCAGGGACCAGCTCAATTACGATGTCCCTCTATATGTATCAGCTTGGATTCATCAGGGATAGGATGGGTTTTGGCTCAACGGTTGCCGTATTTATCTTCTTCCTCTGCGTCTTGCTGGCGATTCTCCAGTCCTCGACATTCAGGACTGGGAAGGGGGAGTGAACCATGAGGAAGCAGAAGATTTCACTTGGCAAGATTCTTGTCATGATAATGCTGATTATTGATGCGGTGATTGTTATCTATCCCTTGTTCTGGATGATTGTCTCTTCGCTGAAATCGTACAATGAGATATATCAGAAAGTTTGGGGATTCCCTGAAAAGGCTTTGTTTTCTAATTATAAGGAAGCATGGGTAAAAGGCATTTCGAGATATTTTCTTAATAGTCTATTGGTGACTATTATCACCATTTTCGGAGTGCTTATTGTCGCATCGCTTTGTGCCTATGGATTAAGTCGATATAAGTTCAAACTATCCGCAATCATTCTCCTTGCCTGCATGGGTGGCTTGATGATGAATCCCCAGGTTTGTTTGATTCCTATCTATTCGTTATTGAACACTCTGCATATAAGAAATACCTATTGGGCGCTGATCCTTCCTTATATAGCTTTTAGACTTTCTCTCTCTGTTTTG
>JBAXZS010000274.1:0-3519 GCA_041670175.1 Sphaerochaetaceae bacterium
CGTATGGTGGGCACCACCTGCTGTAATCCAGCATTCAGCGCCTCCAGTCTCGAAAGAGCTCAGCCGTACTTTCCCTTTGCCTTGCTTCATCCTCGACCTGCTTTATCCTTGCCTCAATACCAGCCGTTGCGGTCATGTAATTCTGTTTGTTCTGCATGGCGGCCTTCGCAACGCAAAGGGCGCGGTAGAACCTGCACCTGATGATCAGGGCAACGAATCCTATGAAGATCCTTGATGGATTAATTCACTGTAATAGCCAAACCAACTGCACACTGAACAAACAATCCTCAGGTTCGATATACCAAGGGTCAGAAGATTGGGCATTGGAGCCTCCCGGCGGTTATTGATGGTTCAATGTTCATTGGCAATCCCATACTCTCCAACAGTCTGGCATTCCAGCAGCAACTTGTCCTTCTTCTTCACCCAGTTCAGGATGGAGACAAAGGGGGGATGCCTGTAGAACTGAAGCACAAGATGTGAAACCGAACTAGATTGAGGCAGTTGTTATGCGCTTTTTCTCTATTCAATTTCAAATTTTATAAGATCCTCCACTTTAGGTGTTGAATTCCTTATTGTAATCCATTTTTTATTATTTTTTATTTTGTATGTATCGAAAACAAACGGAAGTCCTTTGGCAATTGAAAAATCCTTACTATTCATAAATTGCATATGCAGATGAGGCATTGTCGAGTTTCCTGAATGTCCTAATTCCCCTATGACCTCATGTGCTTTTACTTTTTGGCCTACTCTTACACTTACAGATCCTTGCTTCAAATGAACTAATAAAGCATATGCATCATCAGCCATTTTAATCATTACATAATTACCAGTGATTATCTTTGAGGATGCGCCATTTTTTATATAATCATTTGTTACATCAATTGTATTTTTATAGTCTTTGAAGATATTGACAGGATTGCGTTCGCTTATATTATTTTCAATTTCGACGACTTCACCATTTACTGGAGAATATACTTCTTGACCCCAACCATAAAAATCAGCTAATTGTAGCCCTTTGAATAAGTATTCAAAAAAACTTTTTCTATATGGTTTTTTAAATTTATCATATTCATTTATCATCACAAAATCTATTGCATACTCTTCACCAAAACCGGATGTACCATGGCTTGGAATTTTTGATCCAGGAGTATTGGGTGATATATAAACGCCACTTAATGGAGGTGATACTATCAACATATTACTTTCCTTTTCATCTGAAATTACTCTACATAAAATAGTACAAAAAAAACATTGAGACTATTCAGTAAAAGAAACTCCATTTACCAAAAATCCATTTTCAATGGTCCACGATTCAGTTGAAGTATTTTGCAAGATATTTCAGAAGCAAGAATGCTATCAAGACAATCCATACTTGAGTATAAACAAGGTATTCAGGTAGCTGCAAGAGTTTTTTGTCTAGGCGTTGAGCATTGAAGCATGCAGAAAACAATGCAGGATTTAGAACTACTGAAAGCTTCTGATGCAAAGAGGTTCAAGAGAAAGCCCCGAAGGATACTCAGCTTGCCATTCTTTTCGTTCTCCTCAAGGAACGGGAGGACTCGTGAACAACCATTGTCTGTTCCCAGTTCTTCCCCGAGGACTGGAAGGATCAGCTTGAGAAATGCCAGCACCAGAGGGATAGTGGACAACGGCTACCTGCTTTATATCGCTACAGGCTCCAACGGTAAATAACTTTGACTGAATCACTCTGCCCGAACCAACAGATTGGTGTCCCGTATATCACGGACTGCTGTCCCGTTTCAATCGGAAAAGGTAGTTAATTCCTTATTATCTTAATATTCGTAACCAAGCGGAATTATTCCGCAAAAAAAACATTTAAATCATTTAATATTGTAAGTATGTCCCTCCATATAAACCAAGTTGAAGAAGAGATTTTAGCTTCCTTTTAGTTACCCACCAGCATGCTTTCCAAAATATTAGTCTTGTAATTCAGCAAGAGGCGATTTCTTCGGTTAGAAATAGATTGTTTTGTTAACCCCGCTGGAACCATAAATCGCCTCTATGCACAAAAATCCCTCAGTGGAGAAAATTTACTTTTGTTCCAGTAGGTGAGAATGCCCAAAACCGCCATGGTACAAACAGGCATCTGAAGCTTTTTTCGCTGCATAGTCCAAAGCGACTTCCATGTTTTTCTGTTCATGATAGGCTGTCAGGAATCCAGCGATGAAACTATCACCCGCTCCCATGGTATCAACAACTGAAGTAGGATAGGCCGCTTGCTTGTAAAGATGCTTAGCATCGGAAAAAACGGCACCCTTCGCCCCTTGGGTGCAACCAACCACTTTGCAACCATTATCATGGCAAAGTTCCATCAACTCTTTAATTTCCTTATCCGACAAGTCCGATGCAGAAAAAAAAGCATACGTCAGATGTTGGCAAACCAAAGTAACATACTCAGGATTCCTTTTTTCAGAAAAATCAAAAGAAATCGGGCAAGCTTCCTCCATTGCTCCCAGTTGTCCTTCAATATTCGAAAAACAACTTGTATGGCAAAGAGGAAATCGACTCAGATATGCGATATCTTCGGGAACCAGACAAAGAGCAACCAAACGCTGCACGGTTTCTGTAGGCCCCGGTACAAAGACACGGTCTCCAGATTCATTAATCCTTACACCAGGAGAGCCACTGACCCCGAACATTGTACGGCTTCTCTCCCATTCAACACCCTCGGTATCCAAACAATTCTTGATATGGTTTCCTTTCTCGTCATTTGCGAAAACTCCAATATAGCCAACCCGTGAACATCCGTTCCTCTTACATTGGACCGCAACATTTACTGCATTTCCCCCAGGATAATAAACTCCCTGATCATAGTAGCAATCAACAACATTATCACCGACTGAAACAAAATCCATACCTTCACTCCTTATCAGCCTTTCACAGAACCAGCGGTCATTCCCCGAATGAACTGTTTCTGCAAGACAATAAACATTACAATTAAAGGAATTGCCGAAATTACCATACCGGCAAGCATGACTCCCCAATTTGTTGACAAGGCATCCCTAAAAGTCATCAATCCACTGGGGATGGTCTTATATTTCTCAGAATCAATGAAAATCACAGCAAATAAGAACTCATTCCAAGCATAATAGGCAGTGAGAATCGCGCAAGTCACCATAATGGGTTTCGAAATGGGCATGAAAATCCTTTGATAAATGGTAAAATCAGAACAACCATCCATACGGGCGGATTCCTCCATTTCCCGAGGAATTCCTAAGAAATAAGAACGAATCAACAAAACAGAGAGAGAAAGTCTAAAAGCTATATAAGGAAGGATCAGCGCCCAATAGGTATTTCTAATATGCAGAGTGTTCAATAACGAATAGATAGGAATCAAGCAAACCTGAGGATTCATCATCAAGCCACCCATGCAGACAAGGAGAATGATTGCGGATAGTTTGAACTTATATCGCCTTAATCCATAGGCACAAAGCGATGCGACAATAAGCACTCCGAAAATGGTGATAATAGTCACCAATAGACTATTAAGAAAATATC
>JBAXZS010000275.1:0-3506 GCA_041670175.1 Sphaerochaetaceae bacterium
GTTGTTCAACAGCATAAAGCTGGGACTTATCGTAGGTTGCCTGTCCACCATGATAGGCTATCTGTTCGCCTTCGCAATAAACAGGACGACAATGCCCGGGAAGAAGTTCTTCCACATCCTTGCGATGATGCCGATCTTGTCGCCTCCTTTTGTCATTTCGCTAGCTGTAATACTGCTATTTGGCCGTAGTGGTGTGATAACAAAACAGATGTTTGGGATTTCTGATACCAATGTCTATGGATTTCCCTCACTCGTATTCGTCCAAACGCTCGCCATGTTCCCCTTGGCATATCTAAATCTCAAAGGCGTGATGGAGTCGATGGACAGTTCGGTTGAGAACGCAGCCCGCAGTCTTGGCGCTGGCCGCCTAAAGACGTTCTTGTCTGTTACCCTCCCCTTGTCACTTCCAGGGATACTCAGCGCGTTCCTGATTGTCTTTGCCAAGTCTTTAAGTGATTTTGGCAATCCACAGGTTTTGGCTGGCGACTATGCGGTGCTTTCCGTCTCCGCCTACACCCAGATTACCGGGCTCTACAACCTCCGTACCGGATCTTTTATGGCCGCATCCATCCTTGTACCAAGCCTGCTGGCATTCTTCATCCAGAAATACTGGGTGTCAAAGAAAAGCTTCGTGACTATTACGGGCAAACCGGTGGGACAGGTGGATTATATCAACGAAAAGAAAATTGTCAGGCCTATTCACGCCATCTGCCTCCTGCTCGCCGTCGTCATCCTTCTTTTCTATGGCACGGTGCTGTGGGTTTCGCTTGTAAAGACCTGGGGTGTGGACATGAGTTTGTCGTTAAAGAACTACAAGTTCGTATTTCAAAGCGGAAGTGGCAAGAAAGCATTGGTGGACACGTTGATCCTCTCAATCATCGCAACTCCCATAACGGCCTTGCTTGGCATGGGGATCTCGTATCTGCTGGTTAGAAAGAAGTTCGCCGGCAAGCGGTTCATGGAATTTGCTTCTATGGTTCCCTTTGCAGTCCCTGGCATCGCGCTTGGTATTGGGTATGTAATAGGATTCAACCAGAAACCGTTGTTGCTAACGGGCACAGCCTTGATTATTATCGCCGCCTTGGTGTTCAGGACTTTGTCAGTTGGCGTTGAGGCCGGTTCCAACAGCCTTAGGCAGGTAGACAAGAGCATAGAAGAGGCGTCTACCATCCTTGGCGCCAATAACTTTACGACTTTTACCAGGGTTTCATTGCCAATCATGAAATCGGCGTTGTTCTCTGGGTTGTTGAACGCATTTGTTCGCTCCATGACTTCGGTCAGTGCCGTTATCTTCATCGTATCAGTCAGATGGAATCTGCTGACAGTTTCGATCATGTCGGCGATTGAATCAAATAAATTAGGGCTTGCGTCGGCATATTGTGTGCTTTTGATGTGTATCGTCCTGATAGCGATGGTACTTTTGGAAGTCCTCGTAAATAAAGCATTCGGAAGGAAGAGGGAGAATCATGATGCATAAAAGCGTTGGTTTGGAGATACAGAATGTAAAAAAAACTTTTCCAATCTATGGGAGTAAGAAAGAATTCTATGCGGTTGAGGGAATCAGCCTTTCTGTAAAGGACGGCGAGCTGGTGACTTTGCTCGGGCCCTCGGGCTGTGGAAAAACCACCATGCTCAGGATGGTGGCTGGGTTTGAGGTACCTAGCGAAGGCAACATAGTAATTGATGGCAAAGACGTAACGAACTTGCCCCCGAACAAAAGGAACATAGGCATGATGTTCCAAAGCTACGCGCTCTTTCCTCATCTTGACGTATACGACAACATCGCCTACGGGCTCAAGATACAAAAGACGCCCGAAAAAGAACTCAAGGAAAGAGTCAACGAGATAATGGAGCTGATGAAGATCAGGGAATATGGCAACCGTATGCCAAACGAGATTTCTGGTGGGCAGCAGCAACGCGTCGCACTTGCACGTGCAGTCGTCACGAAACCTCAGATCTTGCTGTTTGACGAGCCGTTGTCAAATCTCGATGCAAAGCTTCGTGAATATATGCGCGACGAACTGCGAAAGATACAGCAGGAAATTGGGATTACCAGCCTTTATGTCACCCACGACCAGAGCGAAGCCATGGCCATTTCGGACCGCGTCGTCATAATGCGTTCCGGAAAGATTGAACAGCAAGGCAGCAACAAGGACATCTATTCAAATCCAAGCAACGGCTTTGTCGCCAACTTCATGGGAAAAGCCAACTTTATCAACGTAACGTGTTTCGAGCGCAAGGCTGGAGCCTCCACCGCCACGGTGAATATCTTTGGGAAAGAGTTGTCCTTGGCTTGTACAGAAGATTTTGACGGAGGCGTGTGCCTCGTGAGACCGGAAGATATCCACTTTGACTCAAATGGGGAATTTGAGGCAAAGATAACCCACAGCTCCTATTTTGGGAACATGATAGAGTATGAACTGGATATCCAAGGTACCCACCTGTACATGATGGAATTTGGCAACATCGGGGAAGTGTATGGAAATGGGGAGAATATGAGAATAAAATTTGCAACGGAAAAGATGCGTCTGCTTTCTGACAGGAGGTGATTATGCAGCAAGATGACTTTCTTGAGAGCGCCAAGACTGTAGCGCTCAAAGCTGGATTGTTTGTAAAATCACACCTTTCAGAACGGCATGATATACAACGGAAAAGTAAATACGACTTTGTCAGTGAGGTGGACCAGCAATCAGAACTGATCATACGCACCTATCTTGCAGAGAAGTATCCCGACCATCTGTTCTTTGGAGAAGAGGAGATTTCCTCAAATCCAATCGGAGAAGATGAAATCATCAGCAGACTACCCAAAGACCGGTATGTCTGGGTGATAGACCCGGTAGATGGAACGACGAACTTTTTAAGGGGGATCCCTCAATTCGCGATATCGATCGCCTTGGTGAAAGATGAAAAAGTCATTCTTGGCGTGGTCTATGATATCTCCCTTGACGAGCTGTACTTCGCAAAAGTCGGCGAAGGCGCCTTCTGCAACGGCAGGCCAATCCATGTCGCCGGCACCGATAAGCTGGACGATTTTATCGTCTCCACGAGTTTCCCTGCCGCCAAGGTAGAGGCACGGGGGCAAGTGCTTCGCGTTATAGATTGCAACAAACTTGATTTTACCAGTCTCCGCATATGGAACTGCGCTTCGCTTGCGATAACATATGTAGCTACAGGACGTACCGATGCACATATAGAACTGGGCATCCACCTTTGGGATTTCGCCGCTGGCAAAGTGATTGCAGAAGAAGCGGGCGGTTGTTTCTCTGATGTTGATGGAAAGCCTTTCCACCTGTATCAGAAGCATGTGCTTGTCTCCAACGGTAAGCTCCATAACCAGATTGTGGAAAGAATCTGCAGCAAATAACGGAGAGACAGTTAGGCCTGCCACACTTTGATGCTCAGATTCCCCAATCCAAATTCTTCTTTGAATATCTTGAGAGGGGTGGAGCCTAGGTGTTCATCCAGTTCTGAATTTCCCTTACGGTCCTAGCCTTGATACAAGAAAA
>JBAXZS010000276.1:0-3481 GCA_041670175.1 Sphaerochaetaceae bacterium
CCGCTGATATCCTGTCCGAGGACCTTCTTGACAGAAGAGACGGGGCAACTGCATGGTTCCTGGAAATAATATGGGACCGTGATCTCACTGCCGAACTCGGTGGGAGTGGGAAAATGCACACGGACCGGACAAATGGTGAAACCCATATCCGCCATATCACACGAAAGTATAGCCGCAGTCAAAAGCAATTCCTTCAATCCGGGACCGGAAATCTCAACAAACAGGTTGCTGTCACCTACTTTTACCGCACCGATACGGTCGCTGTTAATAATTGGAGGAAAGGAAAGCGGCTCGTCATTGTCATCATGCAAATAAGGGAATACTGGCTTATCAGCAACTATATGACCATAATCATTCCCTTTGGGAAGCTTGGTAAGCATCTCCCTCAGAGTCATCTTCTCAGTGCATCCAAGAGGAATAAAACTTGTCTTGTCAGGATCAGCACCTTCGTAATGGACAGGATAGGTAATCAGATCGCTGCGATAGATTCCCAAAGCCACAGTCTTGCGCTTACGACCATAGTTGAAGCAAAGCTTCTCCTGACTCTGGATAAGAGCAAGCAACTCGTCCTCACTGACAGCATGCCCGCTGGCTGCGAAACCAACGGAGTATTCTCGCACCGCCTTGGCACTGGCATCCACATACAAGTCACGTCCCTCGCTGTCGACGGTCATCTCCTTGGAAGAGAAAAAATCATAAAAAGAAGGCTGCCCCCAATAGGACCTGAGCTGACGGGCAACTCCGGCTGCCGACCAGAGGTCTGGCCTGTTGGTATCATTCAACTCAATCTTCACCACAGAGCCTTCATGACCATCCAATTCAGCCTTGGCAACAGGGAAAATGTCCTGCATCTGGTCATCGGTCAACTCTCTGCCCATCAAATGAAAAAACAATTCTTCCTGAGTATCAATCTTTGGCATCAGTTTCCCCTCCTGTTACGGACATTCTCAATATTGGGAGTGAACAACTCACGGATATCATTCAGTCCCAGATGCATCAGGGCCATACGGTCAATCCCCATGCCCCAAGCAAGCACCGGCACGTCGATACCAAGAGGCTTGGTCACTTCCGGACGGAAAATGCCAGAGCCTCCAAGCTCAAACCAACCCAGTACAGGATGCTTGATATGAACCTCGATGGAAGGTTCTGTGAAGGGGAAATACCCCGGTACATACTTCACCTCTTCTGCTCCCGCAATTTCTGTGGCGAACATCTTCAGCAAGCCCAGCAAGGTACGAAGATTCACCTCATTGCCCAGCATGATACCCTCAGTCTGATAAAAATCAGCTCCATGGGTGGCATCAACCTGATCATAGCGGAAGCAACGGACAACTCCAAAATACTTGCCCGGGACTTTTGCATGGGTCAGCGTATGGGCGCTAAGTACCGTACCTTGGCTACGAAGCACCTGGCGACGGGTGAATTCCTCATCGAAATGATAGCCCCAGCCACGGCTTCCTGTCTTCCATCCATTCTCATGGGTCTGTGCGACCCGGTCCAGCCAAGGTTCCTCAATATTCTTGCAATGTACGGGGTCCTTGACATAATACACATCATGAATGTCCCGGGCGCTATGGAACTGAGGCATGAAAAGGGCATCTCCATTCCAGAATTCGTTCTCCACAAGGGGACCATCGAACTCCTCAAAGCCCAAGGAACACAGCTTGTCCTTTACCCATTGTACATAGGCGCCATAGGGATTGAGTCTTCCCGGTACAATCTTCGAAACAGGAGCGTTGAGGGCATAAGGACGGAACGAACCGTTCTTCCACGATCCATCCGAGATCATCTGCGCGGTAACCGCGCCAAACTCCTCACCGGTGATGTTGGCGGCAAAAACCGCCTTCTGGGCTTCCAGGCCCTCAGGGGTCAGCTCATAGACAACCTCCTCACGTTCCACAACCTTGAAAGGAGAGGCACTGCTCCCCCTCTTCTTGGAAATGGTATTCATGATAGGTTTCTCAAAATCCTTCAGGTCGGCCTCATCGATAAGGCCTTGCAATCCACGGCTAAGCAGATGGGCAGCGATAACCACCTCATCAAGCATCTCGTTTTTCTTGATAATCGCCTTGTGCTCCGCATTCATGCCTGCGACAAGGCCTTTGGAAAGTTGTCCAAAGGCGGAGCCGACTTCACTCTGCTCCAACCCCAAGGCCTGGGCAATCTCAGGAAGGGAATGGGCACCGTGCTCTTGCAAATAGGTAAAGATGCGCTGAGAAGGAAGTCCTTTCTTTTCTTGTTCTTTTCCCAAGTCGGTCAGCTCATACAGTGTATGGGTGGTCCTGCTTTTCTCGATCAGAAAGGTCTTAGCGCAAAGCCAGGAAAACGCCTGGTTGCACTGCCCCACCTTGTAGTCAAGTTCGGCAACAATCCGGTCCGCAGTTATTGGCTCAGACGCTTTCACATGCCGAAGCAAACGGACTTCAAGTGGATGCAGATTCTTTACATCGATGTCCATGCTATCTTCTCCTCGTAATTTGGATATCAGTTTACTGATTCACCGAGAAAATGAAAAGATACAAACTCATAAAAGGCAAGACAAAAACCAAGAAAAAGAGAACCCTTTATATGTATAGTTAATTCTATATAATGGAAACAACTGCATTAATAACATCATCAACAGAAGGAATCATTTCCTTCTCCAGCTCACTAGTGAAGGGGATAGGGCATTCCTTACCTCCAAGAAGAACAGGATGAACCTTGAGAAGGGAAAGTGTAGGAGGATCACAACAGATGGAAGAGACTATCGCCGTACCATAACTCCCAAAAGCAGGGCTGTTCTGCACCACAATAACCCTCCCCGTCTTTCGTACCGATTGCAAGATTGTCAGTGTGTCCATCGGGCGAAGGGAACAGAGATCCACCACCTCACAATCAATCCCCTGCCGGGATAAAAGCTGAGCCGCGGCCAGACAGGTCTGGGTGGCATGACTATAGCAAACCAAACTCACCTGCGACCCCTCTTTCTTGATATCAGCCTTTCCTAGGGGCATCACATAGTTTTCATCAGCTATATCACCTTCGCAGCCATAGAGCATCTTATGCTCAAAATAGAGCACTGGATTATTACTTCGTATCGCACTTTTGAGTAATCCCTTGGCATCCTTGGGACAGGATGGCGCCACGACTATCAAACCGGGGACACTGGCGAACATCCCTTCCAGACTTTGGGTATGCTGACTTCCATGGCCAGTCCCGCTGCCCATGGGAGCACGAAGCACCATGGGACAGGACAACTGGCCGGCACTCATGAAATGGATCTTTGCGGCATGATTGATGATGGGATCGGAGGCAAGGGTACAAAAATCCCCATACATGATCTCAACCACGCATCGTTGTCCAAGAAGCGCCGCCCCCACAGCAAGACCCGTAAAACTCTCTTCACATACAGGCGTCTCGAGGACTTGGTCAGGATGTTTAAGATACAAGTCTCCGCTGACATGGAAGCAACCACCATATTTGGCAATATCCTCACCAATCA
>JBAXZS010000277.1:0-3475 GCA_041670175.1 Sphaerochaetaceae bacterium
CTTTACCCAAATCAGATGCACCAAGGTGAATTTAGTCTCCCTGGATAATCCGATGCCAGTACATGTAGATGGGGAAAAGATAAGCCTTGGATGCTTGGAATTCCACTGTGAACTTCTGCCTGCGGCGTTAGCGATTTTCTCAGTTTCGTAATTTTCACGGTAAATTTGATTGTTTCTAACTAACAATATGATAATAAGTTAATTGAACAGTGAAAAAAAAATAATGTTTTTTCATCATTTTGCTAAACTATGGTGTAATATATGGATTCGAATTGACTTTGGCTTAGTGTCGTTGTATTCTTGACAATGCGCGTCATGTTGTCCAATGTTGGTTTTGTTCGTAATTGAGGAGCGGCCATTTGATCAAGGATTTAGTTCCATTTGTACATTTTTATGACCAAGATTTTGTTGATATGTATGACAAATCTTGGGTTTGGATTGACGAACTTTGGAAAGCCGGGACTGAAGCCAATGGTTTTACCGGTAGTTATCTCTCGTATCCAGGGCAGACTACTTTTAATCAATACTATAATTGTTTTAGTACTTTATTCTTGGTGTATAGCAACCAGAACAATTCACCATTCCCCTTATTGGATTATTTTTATTCCAAGCAAGAGCCGAATGGTGCTATAAGAGGTGAGTATTCCATTGAAGATGGAAAGCCTGTACTTACGGCTGATAATCCGGAAGGTGTTTTCCCTCCTTTGTTTGCCTATGTCGAATATCAGTTCTATCACAAGATAGGTAATAAAAAACGTCTGAAGGAAATTGTTCCTATCCTGGAAAAGCAATATGCTTGGATGGCGGAAAATTTCCAAAAACCAAATGGTTTGTTCAGCGTGCCTCTTTCTGCTTGCCAAAGCGGGAATATCAAACGGGATCATATGTATTATCCTGTGGACTTCAATACCCAGCTTGCCCTCAATGCCCTGTATCTGTCAGCGATTGGAGACATTCTTAATGACAAGGAAATCTCTTTCAAATATAAAAGGGTGTATTTCTTTCTTAAAACCAGAATCAGCTCATTGATGTGGGATGCCGAGACGAAGTTTTATTATGACTTGGACATTAAGGGAAATCGCTTGATGAACAAGTTTATTGGTGCATATTGGACCCTTTTGGCTGAGATTCCCAACGAGGAGAGGGCAAGTGAGATGGTTGCACTTCTTCGGGATCCCAAAGAATTCGGAACTGAGAATCCTTTTCCCGGTGTCTCTGTCTCCTCTCCTTCCTATGATGAGAATGGAAACGGCCTATGCGGAGGGGTTTCCACTGTATACACCTATATGGTAGTCAAAGGGCTTGAGCGTTTTCATGAGTTCGTATTTGGCCGCGAATGCGCTATCCGTCATATGTATTTTCTGTTGGACACCCTGCATCCTGATGCGGAGGTCATTGGTGATGTCTGGGAGGCTTATCTTCCCAACAAAGAAGGGTATTCCACAACAAACGAGATACCCGATTTCCCCAAGAAAAGGTTTATGCCTTTTGTAGGGCTGGTCACCATTACGATGATGATAGAGAATATTATTGGATTGGATATCTCCCTACCGAGAAAGACAGTAAACTGGACGATGCCTTCCTTGGAAGCCATGGGAATAGAGAATCTTTCACTTAGGCGCAATATGATCACCATTCTTTCGAACAAAACGGAACGAGGATGGGAGATAAGGCTTGAGAGTGAGAAGCTATACTATTTTACCATTGAGATTCTTGATGAGAACAAGAAGAAGACTCTTCCTATCCCCTCAGGTAAATGCTCAATGCTTATTGATAAGTTGTAAACACAATGGCATGGTTGGGTAAATTATTTGGTGGTACTCTGGGTTTCATGTTTGGTGGTCCGCTGGGCATGATAGCTGGTATTGCTTTTGGCCACATGTTCGACAAGGCAGATGCCCTTGGCAAGAGGCAAACTCCTTACGAAGGATCCTCGGACTCAAGTCAAATGATGTTTTTTGTGGGTGCTTTCTCAATGATAGCCCGTATAGCCCAGGCTGACGGGCAAGTCACCCAGAGTGAGAGGGACGCCATCAACAACTTCATTAGGACCAAGCTAAATCTAGGAGTGCAGGAACAGGCTGCGGCTATGCGAGTCTTCGATGCCGCCTTGCAAGGCGGAGGGACTTTTGAGCAGTTCGCATCCCAGTTTTATGAAAATTTCTCCTCCTCTCCTGCTTTGTTACAGTTGATGATTGAGTTTTTCTATCAGGTAAGTGCGGCTGATGGAAGAGTCAACATCGAGGAAGAGGCTATGATCCGGCAAGCTGTGAATATCTTTCGCATTCCCAGCTATGTGGTTGATGCGATCTGCAAGAAGTATGGTTGCTCTTCAAGAAGTGACCACGCCTATGCAGTGTTGAATCTTGAGCCGAATGCCACCGATGAAGAAGTGAAGCGTTCGTATCGTAAGATGAGCATCGAGTTTCATCCTGATACCTTAGCCTCGAAGGGCCTGGGGACTGAATTCAAGGCTGCCGCGGAAGCCAAATTCCGTGAGATCCAGGAAGCTTATGAAGAGATAAAAAAAGAGCGCGGGATAAAATAGGAAAGTGATTCTTATTTCCTTAGGGTCCCTGTCTTGAAATATTAAATTGAAACGTTGTTTCATTCTTGCCAAGTAAAACTATTCGTGATACTGTTAAATCAACCAATTAAAAGGAGAAACAATATGGATTTTACAAAGAACTTTTCTTTGGAAGGAAAAATCGCCTGGATAACCGGGGCGTCATATGGTATTGGCTTTGCGATTGCCAGTGCTTTTTCGGCTTCCGGGGCGAAGATTGTTTTCAATGATATAAAACCTGAATTTGTTGAGAAGGGTATGAATGCCTACAAGGCAGCGGGTATTGCTGCGCATGGATATGTATGTGATGTCACTGATGAAGATCAGGTTGTTGAGACCGTAAAAAAGATAACCGCAGAGGTCGGTGTGGTTGATATTCTTGTGAACAATGCCGGTATTATCAAGCGTATTCCTATGCTTGAGATGAAAGCCTCTGATTTCCGTGCTGTTGTCGATGTCGATTTGAATGCTCCGTTCATTGTTTCCAAGGCGGTTATCCCAGGGATGATCAAAAAGGGTCATGGCAAGATTATTAACATCTGTTCCATGATGAGCGAGCTTGGCCGTGAGACGGTAAGTGCGTATGCCGCTGCAAAAGGTGGCTTGAAGATGCTTACCAGGAACATCTGCAGTGAGTATGGGAAATACAACATCCAATGCAATGGTATCGGACCTGGCTATATCGAGACACCGCAAACCGCGCCTCTGAGAGAGAGACAACCTGATGGTTCCCGCCATCCGTTTGATTCCTTCATCGTTGCAAAGACTCCAGCCGAGAGATGGGGGACCACTGATGACCTTCAAGGGCCGGCAGTGTTCTTGGCTTCTGACGCTTCCAACTTTGTGAATGGACATGTATTGTATGTTGATGGTGGTATTCTTGCCTATATCGGCAGACAGCCAGAATAA
>JBAXZS010000278.1:0-3468 GCA_041670175.1 Sphaerochaetaceae bacterium
GTTTCTTTCTTGTCGCTTGCTGTTAGTCAGTATCGATGGTACAGTAAGGACACATGAAAGAATCTTATATACAGCTAAATTCCCAAGCATGGGACTATGAGTCCCAAAAAGGAAATATCTGGACTGTAGGTTGTTCCGCGGAGCAAATACAAAAGGCAAGAGACAAGGATATGGATATGGTGCTTTCCCCTTTTAAGAAAGTCCCGGCCTCATGGATCCGACCTTTCCTTGGCAAAAAGGTCCTTTGTCTCGCTTCCGGAGGGGGACAACAGGCAGTATTACTTGCTGCAGGCGGATGTATGGTCACAGAGATGGATATTTCACAACGTCAACTTGATACGGACCTGTCCTTGTCAAAAGAGAACAATCTGAAACTCGAGACCATCCGTGGTGACATGCAGGATTTGTCCTGCTTCCCTGACAACAGCTTCGATCTCATCTATAATCCCACATCCTCCTGCTTCATCTCAGACGTGCAGAGAGTCTACAATGAATGCGCCCGGGTGCTTAAGGATGATGGATATCTCTTTACAAGCGCCACGAACCCTGTGCTGTATCTGTTTGATGAGAAGAAGGCCCTGAAAAATAAAATAAAAATCAAATACACTCTTCCTTACAGTGACATACAAAGCCTTACCCAAAAACAGCAAAGAAAAATGATTGCGCGACATGACACTTTTGAATTCTCTCATACGATTGACTTGCTCATAGGCGGTTTATTCAGGGCGGGGTTCATCTTGGAAGATTTCTATACAGATTCATGTGGACAAGAAATCATTGACAGTTTTGTTGGTGATTGTTATTTTGCCTGTAAAGCTAGAAAGCAAAAAAAACAATAGGGATACTCAAAGATATGGATTACTTCAAACGGCTTCTTATCTATGATGACCTGGATGATGTCCTGGGATTCGCCAAGGCACAGAATGTTGCCTTGGCATTACAGAAAAAGGAAGTGGACATGTTCAATCAATATGGACCACGCAGTTGGCAATGCACCCAGGCGTTGAAAGATCTGATCCCTGCCTTTCAGTACACAAGAGATTACTCCATGGCAATCGAGTCTGCAAAAATCCTTAACCAATTCCTGGAAAATGACAAGCCAAGTGAAGTGCGGGTGGAAAACCTGTATCAGATAGCCGCAAGCTATATTCAACTGGGGAACGTCATCGAGGCCCAGGAGATTGTCGTCCCCTTACTCTCATCGACCAGTACCACCGCCATCGGGCAATGGAGTAGATATTGGAATTTGCAACTCACCTCCCTTTTGGCGGATCTTGCTCATCTCAAGGAACAGAAGGAAACAGAACTGGAAATACGAAGAGTGGTCCTCAACTCGTTTTCCAATGAGTTCGGAGTCTTTCTTTATGATACCTTTGGCTTCCGCCTGCTTCTCGGTGAAAGTCTGGAACGGAACCATCGATGGAAAAAAGCTCTTGAAGAATACCGTACAGTCTATTCTTATTTCCATGAATACCAAATGTTTACCTCCATCGAGGAGAGAATCAGTCTTCTCTCCCATATCTACAAATGCCAAAAGCACATACAAGAAGAAGCAGCAACGCAAAGCAAGGCGTATATCCTGTTGCTGTTGCGACAGAACTATGCGGATGATAGCATTCAAAAGCGCAAGGTTCTCAAGTTTCTTAAGAATTGCTAGCTCCTGATGAGAAGGAAGCAGATTATTATGGATATTTCTTTGATAAGTCCCTGCGGGGCTGATTGTTTTCAATGTGAACAATACCCTGCAAGTTGTCGAGGTTGCCATGCTATCAAAGGCAAAGCATGGTGGGTGAGATATAAAAGAAAGAGCGTTTGTGATTTTTACAATTGCTGCATTGCCAAAAAAGAGCTTGTCCATTGTGGACAATGTCCTTCATGCCCCTGCAAGTTCTTCTTCAGGGGAGACCCGACCAAAAGCGATGAGGAAAACCAAAGAATTCGGGAAAAGCAGCTTGCAGTCCTGAAATCCCTAACCTAGACACGTGGCGCAATTCCTCCCCTGAGGATATCGGGCAAAGGCAAAGGACCCCGGCAAGGTCCATGGTGTTTCTTCTATAGCCAAGGAAAAAGCCACTACATTTCAGAATATCGCATAGGGGTCATTCTTGGCAGGAAGATTTCATGCGGGAATATCATGAGATGACATCAGGTCTTAATCCAATCGGCTAATGTCTGGTAAAGCAGTTGCATCTCAATTGGTTTGATCAGGTAGGCATCCATTCCGGCTTCCTTCGACTTTTTTCTTTCAGATTCAAAAACGCTTGCGGTCATCGCTATGATGGGAATGCTCTTGGCATCAGGACGAACCCCGGCCATAGTACGCAGAGCATGCGTCGCCTGGAAACCATCCATAACAGGCATGATTATATCCATCAAAATGGCATCATAAAAAAAAGGAAGCCTCGAGGTGAACCTGTCGAGCGCCTCTTGCCCGTTAAATGCAGTATCCACATCAACGCCCTGATAAGCAAGCATGCGTCTTGCCACTTCGGAATTGACCAGATTGTCTTCCACCAGAAGAATCCGTTTCCCCTGAAGTTTCCAATTGTGATTTTTCTCGGTTGCTTTTATTGCCATTGATGATGACAGGGAAACTACAGGAACGGTCATCTCCACAGTAATTTCGGTTCCCTTCCCTCTTTCACTTGCGATGTTGATGGTTCCTTTCATCAGATCGACAAGCCTCTTCACAATAAGTAGCCCAAGACCGGTACCCTGTCGTTGCAGAATAAGGTTGTTGTTCTCTTGGGCGAATGGTTCAAACACATGGTTGAGGAATTCCCTGCTCATGCCAATACCATCGTCCCGCACTATGAATCTGAGCCGCAATTCCTTGCCATCACATCCAAGACACTCGCTGACGAAAACAACGGTGCCCCCTTCGGGAGTGAACTTGGAGGCATTTGAAAGCAGATTGAAGAAAATTTGGTTAAACCGCAACTTGTCGACAAAAATACCCTGGGGGTTGTCACAGAGATTACAATTGAAATGGATACGCTTCTCATCCATCAGTGGACCGATGATAGTGTCAATGATGTTTTTGAACTCAATAAAAGTATAGGGTTCAGGATGAAAGGTTATGCTCCCTTCTTCAATCTTCGACAGGTCAAGAATATCATTTATCAGTCCAAGCAGGAACTTGCTGGAATTTTTTATCTTCGAGAGATAATCAGCGATAAGAGGGTCATGGTTGTCATGCTGGGCTATGGTTGTAATTCCCATGATTGAGTTCATTGGGGTACGGATGTCATGGCTCATACGGGACAAGAACTCATTTTTAGCAGAAGTCGCCTGTTCGGCTTTGATAAGGGCGGCGGTAAGCTGCCTGTTCGTCTCATGCTCCTCATCAAGAATATTGGTGATATTACCAATGTAGGAGATGATCATCTCCTGCCCATCGTTACTTAACGCATGCTCCGACCGATGCGATACCCAGATAAAAGAGTTGTCCTTCCGTACCAGACGGTA
>JBAXZS010000279.1:0-3467 GCA_041670175.1 Sphaerochaetaceae bacterium
CCGACACCATCAAGACCCAGGATTCCGTTGAGGATATCAACGTTGAGGATCGTGACTGCCAGTACTTGTATCATGATGAAGAGAGTTTTTACTTCATGATGACTGAAAGTTTTGAGCAGATCAGTGTTCCTCTTGCTTCCTTCACCGACTACCAGTTCCTGATGAAAGAGGGTGAGACATATCGCTGCACTTTCTGGGAACAGGAGTTGCTGGATATCCAGATTCCAAGCAAGGTCGTCTACACCGTGGTCGAGGCCGAGGATGCCATCAAGGGGGACACCGTGACCGGTGCCACCAAGAATGCTGTCACCGATACCGGCCTGAAGGTACGGGTGCCTATCTTTATCAAGGCCGGAGAGAAAATCCGTGTCAACACCGAGACCAAAGAATACTTGGAAAGAGTCAACAACTAGAAACAGTCGGACTACTTAGGAGCTGGACTTCGGCCCGGCTCTTTTTTTTGGGAACCAAATGGGATTATACGAAATCATTTTTATTGGAATCAGCCTTTCCATGGATGCCTTTGCAATCAGTATGTACCAAGGACTCTCCATGAAGAGATTCAATTACAAGAATGCGACAATCATCGCTTTCGCCTTTGGATTCTTCCAGTTCCTTATGCCTGTCATCGGGTGGGCGCTTGGGGTGCAATTCGAGAAATACATCACGAAATTTGACCATTGGATTGCATTCATCCTGCTTGTCTTCATTGGAGGCAGGATGCTCTTTGATACTTTTCATGAGAAGAATGAACAATCAGAGGACAAAGAGGGAAAATTGGATTACAAGGGATTGCTTGTCATGGCTATCGCAACCAGCATCGACGCCTTGGCTGTTGGCATCACTCTTGCTTTCCTGAATGTCGGCATCCTGTTCGCCTCGTCGGTCATTGGCATCGTCACCTTTCTCATCTCGTTTCTCGGAGTGCTCATCGGCAGGAAATTTGGTACTCGCTTCCAAAAGAAGGCTGGAATCCTCGGTGGTACGGTCCTAATTGTTGTGGGAACGAAGATACTGCTTCAACATTTGGGGTATATCAATTTCTAGCCAAGGGGAAAAAGATCTTTACCAATCAGGAAGAGGCTGCTATCCTGAACTCTATGAAAACCGTTGAAGTTGCAGCCGCCGCCTGTGTGAAGGATGGCCTGCTTTTTGTCGCCCAGAGACCAGACAGGGGGGAAACGGCAAAGAAGTGGGAACTTCCCGGGGGCAAGCTCGAACAGGGTGAGACCGGTGAACAGGCGATAGTCCGGGAGATACAGGAAGAGCTTGACACCACAATCTCTGTCCAGCGATGTCTTGGAACAATCACCCATCAATACAACAGTTTCTTCCTTATCATGCATATATATCTCTGCAGCCCTGTCAAAGGCGTCTTCACGTTAAAGGAACATCTCGCATCCAAATGGGTGTCCCAAAAGGATTTTCCTTCCCTTGACTGGGCAGGTGCCGATATCAAGGCTATCGCAATGGTGAAGGCAGAGCATGTTGTCCTTTGACGAGCAGCTCCTACGAAGCCTGAATAGCGCCTTCATCCAAAGTGGAGGTAGCCTTGAGGACCCACTATCACCTGCCCTGGTGCTTAACGATCCTCCAAGACAAAAGATACTGGGAACCCTCCGCAACGAGATAACACATTGCTGCTCCTTTGATTTCAGTGTGGCCTTCATCACCAATGAAGCGATTCACATGCTCCTTGAGGAACTCCTTGAAGCCAAGGAGAGAAAAGTGCAGGGCAGGATTCTCACCACCGATTATCTCTCCTTCACCGATCCCAATGCCCTTACGACTCTTATCACCAAGTTTCCCAACATCCAAGTACGCATCTACACAGGTGCTCCTTTTCACGCCAAGGGGTTTATCTTTTATCACGATACTGCTTCACAGATCGCCTCCGTGATCATCGGAAGCGCAAATCTCACCGCCAAGGCGCTTTGCGAGACAAGAGAGCTTGCCGTCAGGTTCATCGCAAAAAAAGAAGGGGCCTTGCTTCAAGATGTACAGAAGGAGTTCTCCTGTTCCTGGCAGAAGGGAACGGAAGCAACCCTTGACTGGGTCGAAGCCTACAAAAAATGCAGAAAGAGCTATCTGCAAGTGGCCATTGACAAGGTTCAACAGGACAGAGAGGAGACATCCCTTGCCCTGGTCAACCCAAACTCGATGCAAAGGGAAGCCCTCGCCTCGTTAGCGCAACTCAGAGCCCAAGGGGCCAGGAAGGCGTTGCTTATCTCTGCCACCGGTACAGGCAAGACATACCTGTCAGCCCTTGATGTCAAGGCTTTCAAGCCTCGAAGATGCCTGTTCATTGTCCATAGGGAACGCATCCTCAAAGACGCCATGAAATCCTTTAAACAGATACTGGGAGAACAATATCAATATGGATTGTTGACAGGGTCGAACAAGAACACCCATGCCCAATTTCTTTTCGCCTCCATACAGACGCTAAGCCAGGAGAACATCCTCTCCCTGTTTGACAGATATGCGTTCGACTACATCATCGTTGATGAGGTGCAACACAGCGGAGGAGCGACATATCAACAAGTGCTTTCCCATTTCAGCGCCCAATTCCTGCTGGGGATGACGGCAACTCCTGAGCGTATGGATGGGTTTGACATCTACAGCCTGTTCGACCATAACATCACATATGAAATCCGGTTGCAACAGGCAATGGAACAGAAACTACTTTGCCCCTTCCATTATTTCGGGATCACCGATATAAGTGTGCAAGGACAGGAAATTGACGATCTGGCCTCCTTCAGGAATCTGCTAAGTGAACAAAGAGTCCAATGGATAGTCAATATCCTTGATAAATACAGTCCCTGCGGCATTCCCCGAAAGGGCCTGTTCTTTTGCAGCCGTATCGAAGAGGCGCAAGAACTGTCCAAGGCATTAAACGAGCACAATCTGAGGACAAGGGCGTTAAGTGGCTTTGACAATGACACCAGTCGTCTGGAAGCGATACAAGACCTTGAGCAAGGCAAGCTGGAGTATATCCTCACAGTCGACATCTTCAATGAAGGGGTTGACATCCCTTTCCTCAATCAGGTGGTGATGCTCCGGCCCACCAAGAGCGTGGTGGTTTTTGTACAGCAACTTGGACGAGGATTAAGGAAATGCCCGAGCAAGGAATTTCTTACCGTCATAGACTTCATCGGAAACTATCGTAACAACTATATGATTCCCATCGCCTTGTATGGGGATAATTCCGGACAAAAGGAGAGCATACGCAAACTTGTCGGGGGAGACAGTGTGAGCTTGGCAGGCACCTCAACAATCAGCTTTGATGAAATTGCAAGAAAGAAGATATATGACTCCATAGCCTCCACCTCGTATCCTGACCTCAAGATGCTCAAGAATGCGTACACCTCAGTATCACAGCAACTCGGAAGAACCCCCACCATGGTCGATTATACCAAGGTCGATTCCATAAGCCCGTTGCTGTTCTTGGAAAAGGAACCCTCCTATGC
>JBAXZS010000280.1:0-3431 GCA_041670175.1 Sphaerochaetaceae bacterium
CATGTACAGCTCGGCACGATTCTTCACTGAATTGATGAACATGATGTATAAAGGAAACAAGAAAATCAATCCGAGCATAAGGATAAACACGGACAGGATGATATTCCGACCTCTGTTTTTCGCGGTCATAACTGAACCTCCTTCCTCTTGGTAATAGAGACCTGGGTGATTGTCACTACGGCAATGAACAGGAAGAAAAAGATCGCTTTTGCCTGCCCGTACCCATAATGGTTGTAGGAGAAAATCTCATTGAAGATGTTCATAGCAACCAATTCTGTCGAAGTCCCCGGTCCTCCTCCTGTCAGTGAAAGGTTGGTGTCATACATCTTGAAACAGTTGGACAGCGAATAGAATATGCAGATTGTCACCGATGGCATGATCAAAGGGAACACTATGGAAAAGAATTTGCGAAAAGGGCCCGCACCATCAATTGTAGCAGCTTCAATCACATCATCAGGAACTGATTGGATACCGGTAATGTAGATAATCATCACATACCCAGCCATTTGCCAGGTGATGACCACAACCAATGCCGCTAGGGAAGCCTTGGGATTCAGCAACCAATTGAAGAAAATCCCAGTAAGTCCTGTATGCTCCCCGATAGTCTTGAAAGCATCGGAAAGAATAAATTTCCAGATGTACCCAAGGACCAGTCCCCCAATCAGATTCGGCATGAAAAACATAGTACGGGCGATGGTGTTGATCCTGAGTTTTGAAGTCACCAGCAAGGCAAAGACAAGACCAAGAATATTGATACAAACCACCGCCAGGATGGTGAATACCAATGTATGGATGGCAGACTCTCCAAAGCGTACGTCCTGGAATAGGTCCTTGTAATTTTGCATTCCGACAAAGGAAACAGGATTCGTCCCTAGACCGTTCCAAGAAACAAACGAATATCCAATGCCAATGAAGAAGGGAATGATGACAACAATGAAAAAAGCAAAAAATGCAGGGAATACAAACAAAAAAAACCACAGATGTTCTCGTTTTCTATTGGTTACCATAGATAGTTTTCTCCAACAATGGGAAAGGAAACGAAGATCCATCCCCTAAGGGAGATGGATCTTGAACGACATGTTTACTTCTTCAGACGTGTTTGGTATGCATCGTCAAGCCTGTTGACAAAGTCAATGCCACTCATTGAAGGAGTTGTGAAGAATTCCTGGGTAATTGGCGCAAAATCGGTATCGATGATATTGAGCGGCCAATTATTGAAAACCCAAGGCAAGGTGTTTCCACTACCAGCCGCGGCAGCGACATCGGCGGAAAGAGGATCCAGGGAATCAGTCGAGATATTGGAGGTCGCAGGGACAAATCCAAACTGGTTCACAATATAGTCCATCCCCTTTTGGGAAGTATAGAGCCAATCCAGGAACTTGATCGCAGCCTGTTGCTGCTCAGGGGAAACCTGGGAATTCACTACCCAATAATAAGGAACGGATACTGCAATTTTCTTGTTTCCAAGAAGAGGAAGACCAACAAGGCTCATAGAGAACTGAGGCTTGTAATCCTTGAACATCCCATAGCACCAGTTTCCCTGATGAATCATGGCTGTCTTGGAAGTAGCGAAATCTCCACAGGACCGGTCGTAATTAATCTCCATCGGATTGACCGCTTCTCTTCGGAGCAGTTCCATCAACTGGGCAAATGCCTGGAATTCCTTTTGATCGGCAAGCCGCACCCCACCTTTTTCATATGAGGCAAGGAATGCATCAGGATCTTCCATAAGGGCAAAAGGAGTATTAAGAATATGCCCAATCAGGAAATATGATTCCTGGCTCAATCCAAGAGGATTCACCCCCTTTGCGGAAAGATTCTTAATGGCAGCGAAGAAAGCGTCCTGCGAGGCAAGGTCGGAAGTCTTCACCATCTGGTCATTGACCACAAGACCGAATCCCTCAACACTATAAGGGACGCCGACACTCTTTCCCTCAATTTTCAAGGCAACTGGATCTGCAATGTATTTCTGCACAGACCCGGAACCGATATCTGCAAGATAGGACTTGAACATATCGGCTTCAGCCCCTTTACTGACCGTAAAGATTGTCGGAACCTCATCACCTGCAAGTTTTAAGCGAAGCTGGGCACGATAATCGTCACCAGTAGTCTCCCAAATCTCGACTTTGATACCTGTGTCGGCGGTGAAATCCTTCGCCGCTTTCTCAAGTGAATCTGTAATTTCGACTTTTGATTGGAAGATGATGATTTTTTGGGTTTCTGGTTTCTTCTCGGTGGTTCCATTCGCAAACACGAAGCAGGCCACCAATAACATAAGCAACAAAGAACCTATACGTTTCATGACAAACTCTCCTTTCTTTGATAAAACATTTTACTAATTATCATAGCCAAGATTACAAATTGTCAATGAAATATTTTGTATTAATTTGATTTATAAGGATTTACTTAAATATTTATGTAAAATATAAGTAAATAATTATTTATTTTTATGTAAAACACTATAAAATTGGGCCAGGTGCCACAGAAGTCCGCTCAATCAGTTTCGCAGTAATCCTGAAGGTTTCCCTATTCATATCCTCCTCAATGTTCCCCACCAAGGCCTGTGCGGCCAGATATCCACGTTCATAATCGGGAATATCAATAGTAGTTATGCCGTTGTATTCAGCAATAGCGTTATTGTCAAAACCGGTCACGGAAATATTCTTTCCTACTATCAATCCATTCTTGTTGAACGTCTTTATCGCTCCCATCGCCATATTGTCATTGGCACAGACCAGCACCTGGGGACAAGTCTCAGTGAGCAAGAGTATCTGAGCCGCACGTATCCCGCTATTTTCATGCCAGTCTCCTGCAATGTATCCATCCCTGGTGAAACGTACCCCATTCGCAATCAGTGCATCTGCGAATGCTTGGTACCGTTCCTTATTGTCCGCTGAGTTTTCCACACCACCAAGAAAAGAGAAACGGGTGAAACCCTTTTTTGCAAGAGAGTCAACCAATGCATACATTGAATCATAATTATTTACAAGAATGCTTTTTATGTAAGGATTGTCTATTGTGCGATCCAATACAACGATGGGATACCATTCATTGGCTTTTCTATCTAGGATCTCACTGGGAAGTTTCCCGTCCAAAGCAATACAACCACTGGTCACTGAAGGATTCATGTATTTCTCACACATCCGTCCGGTACATATTAGTAAATCATAGTCATGGGCATAGGCATAATCATGAATCCCATGAATGACTTCCAGATAAAAGGAACGATCAAAATCGCTGAAAGTAAACAGGATGGTCTTGGGTTTTCCCATCTTCAGATTCTTTCCCATGATGCTGGGAGAGTAATTCTGCTCCTTGCAGATAGCGAGCACCCGTTCTTTTGTGGACAAGCCAACATTTGACTTCCCGTTGAGCACATTCGATACGGTCGCAGGTGAGGTTCCTGCAAGCTCGGCAATTTCTTTCACACC
>JBAXZS010000281.1:0-3425 GCA_041670175.1 Sphaerochaetaceae bacterium
ACTGACAAAATGTCATTGAAGGACACGTTCTCTGGTGATACGGCTTTCAAAAAAAGCATCTCCACCCTTGCCTCCTATAAAAAATATTGGGGTAATGATCCTTTCGCAACAAGTTGGAACGATGTCTTAAGTGGTATCGCCACAGGAAAAATAGCAATGACCATCAATGGTTCCTGGACCATCGCAGGTATTCTTTCTATCAATCCCAATACGAATTTGAGAACTTTCGCCTACCCTGTGTCCGACAATGCCAAAGAGACGCAGATGCGTATCGAACCAGGAAACAACTTCTGTGTCTACAATACCAAAGATGCAAAGGCGCTTTCCGCAGCCAAGGACTTTTTCAAGTATCTTTGCTCTGTTGAATCCGGTGAGTTCTATGCAAAGGCTTCCAACGGCTTAACAGGATGCACCGTCCATGTTGATACCATCGCTCCGCTGAATGATATCAATGCCTATACGGGTGATGCCGTATACAATATGATCGCTATCTCAGAGTTCAATTCTGAATATCTGACCAGTTTCAATGATATTACGGCTAAATACCTGATGATGGACAAGTTTGATGTTGATGCCTATGCTAAGACATTGGACGATTCATTTAAGGCAATAAAGAAATAAAAATCATTTCATCATACTACACATGAAAGAAGGAACCAACATTCCTTCTTTCGTGCATATGGGGGAGAGTTTCATGGATATACACTATTTAGGAACAGCCGCTGTGGAAGGGTGGCCGGCCGTCTTTTGTGAATGTGAGACCTGTACCAAAGCCCGAAAAATCGGAGGGAAGAACATACGGACAAGATCGCAGGTACTCATCGACTCAACTCTTTTGGTTGACCTTCCTCCTGACACCTATTACCACGCCATCCGTGAACAAATCAAACTGTCAAAGATTGTCTCGCTTGTGGTGACTCATTCCCATCAGGATCATTTCTACCCAATCGAGTTGATTATGCGTGGTGAACCTTACGCTCATATAGCATCGGAATCATCCATGCTGACCGTTTATGGTAATGACAAGGTGCATTCCTTTTTCAATGATGCAATGAAACAGGATGATAGCCGGAACTTGAAGGACAGGATTTGTTTTCAAGAAATACATGCCTTTGAACCATTCTCCACCAAAGATGGATACGACATCCTCCCTCTTCTGGCAAATCATGCAAAAGATGAGAAATGCCTGATATATATAATAAAGAAAGACGGGAAAACCATCTTGTATGGTAATGACACTGGATGGTTTCCAGAAGCCACTTGGGCACATATCGCCAACATCCATTTCAATCTGGTCAGTCTGGATTGCACCTGCATGGGAGAAAAAGACGGTACTTATCATATGGGACTCCCAGATAACATCGCCGTCAGGAAACGTCTGGAGGAAGAACGGTGTATTGATGAACACACGCAATTCGTCATCACCCATTTCTCCCATAACGGGAAACTTATGCATGACGAGTTGGTAAAAATTGCCCAACCTCAAGGATTCATCGCTGCTTATGATGGTATGACGATACGGATTTGAGGAGAAACCAACCATGTGCTTTTCAAAGAGGATGAAAGAAAATTCAATCTTCCTGTTGTGTTGGCTTGTCTACTTTACTTCCTACATTGGAAGACTGAATTTCCCTTCTGTTATGGCCCAGCTTATCCAGTGGGGAAAATTGACTGCGTCTCAGGCGGGAACCATCAACATGGCTTATTTCCTTGCCTACGGGATGGGCCAAATCCTCAATGGTTTCCTAGGAGACAGGCTTAAGGCCAAGCATATGATTTTCTGTGGATTGTTCTGTTCGGGAATTATCAACGGAGCAATGATTTTTGCTTCCAATTATTTTCTTATGGCACTTTTCTGGTTCTTCAATGGGATTTTCCAATCAATGATCTGGCCACCACTTATCAGAACGCTTTCCGAAAGACTCCCTGAAGGGGAAAGACAGAAAGCAGGAGTCAACATTGTCTCAAGCATGGTGAGCGGTACACTGTTTTCCTATTTGCTTTCCGCCTTCTTCCTGAAATTCGCTAATTGGTCCTTTTCTTTTGGCTTTGCCGCCATCGACCTTATCGCCATCTCCCTGCTTTGGCTTATCCTTTATCCAACCTGTATCGAGAACAAAGGCTGCATAGGGCGAACATCCCTTCAAGAATCCGTGGACAAAGCAACTTCACTGTCCCTTTTCGACCTGTTCTTTAAACGTGGATTGTTCTTGCTATTGATTCCTGTAATCATCCATGGGACTATCAAGGATGGGGTAACTTCCTGGATCCCCACCTTTATCAGCGAGCGTTTTGGCTTGTCCCCCTCCCTTTCCTTGATCATCACCTTAATCATTCCTGTTATCAATCTTGCAAGCGCCTATTGGGCTCAGCATCTTTTCAAATTATTGAAATCAGAAACTAAAGCGGCTTCGGTGTTTTTCTTGACCTCAGCCCTTTCTCTCATTCTGCTCCAAACCCTAGGCAAACAGGGGGCGCTGATCTCAGGAATATTTTTAGCCATCGTCACCGCCTCCATGATGGCTGTCAATGTCCTGTTTGTGAATCTCATACCCATGCATTTCGAAAAAGACAACAAAGTATCCACGGTGTCAGGATTACTCAATGCCTTGGCATATTTCGGCTCGGCTTTTGCTTCTCTTTCCATTGGGTTCATTTCAGAACGTTGGGGATGGGATACAACCGTCTTCACATGGATTACGGGGACACTCGTAGGGCTGGGTGTTTGTCTTCTAATCAGAAACCTTTCCTTTGAAAGAAAATAGAAACACCTATTGTTCTTTGGGTCTTGCGGTACTTTCCCGTACTGATAAGGAAGTAGGAACATATATTTTCAAAGGGAAAAGAGAGGCTCCTGAAATCCTGTTCTTCAAGGTCTCCACCGTACAGGAGGCTATGTATTCGATATTTATTTTCACACTGGTCAACGGTGGTGTCAGAAACTTGCTTGAAGGAAGGTCATTAAAACCCACGATGCTTATATCCTCAGGAATCCTTATATGCTGCTCGGCAAGTTTTGCCATCACCCCGGTAGCCATGGTGTCATTGGCGACAAAAGCCGCAGTTGGCTTAAGTCCGCTTCCCAGCATTTTAGCACATTGCTGCGTCCCCTCCTGAAAAGAAAGTTTTTCACCTTCAAAGACAAGTGTCTCATTATAGATTCCATGACTTTTCATGAATTGGATATAAGCACTCTTACGGTTGTCATCACAAGGTAGGTTGCGGTTCATACCATTGTCACTGATGACCGTCCCTCCCAAGAAAGCAATGCTCCTGTGCCCAAGCCCATAAAGATATTCAAGAGCCAGTAACGTTCCTAATTCCGTATTGACCAAAATTGAATCGAATCTATCAGCCATGGGACTTGAATCGATGAATACGATATTCTTACTAATCTTTTCAAGGACGGAGACACCCTCCTTGTC
>JBAXZS010000282.1:0-3380 GCA_041670175.1 Sphaerochaetaceae bacterium
GATGCTCAAGAATGCGTACACCTCAGTATCACAGCAACTCGGAAGAACCCCCACCATGGTCGATTATACCAAGGTCGATTCCATAAGCCCGTTGCTGTTCTTGGAAAAGGAACCCTCCTATGCTGCTTTCAAGATCAACCGGGAGGCAAGTGAGAGCACCTTGGCAATCAAGCATCTGCAAAGCCTCCGTTTCTGCTCCCATGTGCTTGCACGGGGGATTCGAATCTACGAGGGCTTCATACTCAGCCAGTTCCTGCAGGGGAAGAAACAGATGCCCAACAGCTTCCTTTTGGAAGAGATACATAAAACCTACGGGTTTCTTGCAAAAAAGGAAGCTCTTGAGAGTGCATTCGGGATTCTTTCCAATGGATTTTTCCAGAAAGAGGAATGCCATCGTAACGGAGATATCACCTACTGCCAGAAAACAGAAGAAGGGATTCAAATCACAAGGGAGTTCTCCCTTCTTTTGGAGAATCAGGAATATGTAAGGGAACTGTCGGATATCCTCGCTCTTGGGGAACAGGAATTCAGGACCCGGTTCCTAGATGCAAGGGACGAAAACGATTTGGTGATAAACTCCTTATACTCCCGGGAGGAAGTGTGCCGTTTGCTCTGCTGGGACAAGGATGAGCATTCCACCATCTATGGTTACAAAGTCCATCACAAGACTCATACCATCCCGTTGTTCGTCACTTACAAAAAGGACAGCGGGGTCATTGAGAAAAGCATCGACTATAATGACAGGTTCCTTTCCCCTTCCCAGTTCGCATGGCAGACAAGGAACAATGTGCACCTGGGTGATAAGGATGTGATGGCCATGACAAGTGGCAAGTATCAAATTCTCCTGTTTGTGAAGAAAAGCGATGCGGAGAACAAAACCAAGTTCTGGTTCATAGGATATCTTTCCTCCTTTTCCAAAGAACAAACCGTCATCACGGATGGACAGGGAAAGGACAGACCAATTGTGGACATGATATTCACTCTGAATAAAAACGTGGACGATGCCACCTATTCCTATCTTCAAAGTGACTAACTGAGTATGATATAGGTCATCGTCTTATTGTTTCCTACGATGGAAACCTGAGTGTTGAGCATAAAGGCATTTTCAACTCGTTCGGAGATATAAGCTCTCAGGCGAATCTTGTAAATCTGAGCGGAAAGGGACACAACTGCAAATGTGAGCATCAAGACAAGTACGATGATTTTTTTCATCAATCATATCCTTATATTGATTATACTACCTTTGCAAATATGTGGTTGTAAAGAATTATCTTTCTAACTTCATCTCATAAGGAATCATGGGCTGACACAGGTGGGGAACATGAAATTCGCCAACCTTAAGCCCTTGCAGTAATCCACCCTGGAAGAAACTACAGTAGCAAAGAGTTGACCTATCAACATTGCAATTTACATTCTTATCATGCATATCAATCAAAATATTACAACAATTATGCAATACTTATGTCATTTGTATAGCATCAAAGAATTATCAAAATGGGGAGGAAGAGGTGAACTCCATTTCCTGTCCTGTGATGGGATGCCTAAAATGCAAATAACACGCATGCAAGGCCAGTCTCTGTCCCTTTTCCGAACTGCCATAGAGCCTATCACCCACAATCGGGTGGCCCAAGCCCTCGCGTAGCGCGCTATGAATTCTGAGCTGGTGGGTCCGCCCTGTATGAGGAGTGAATAATATCCGGGTCACGACCTTGTCATTCGCCAAGGCGAAAACTCCTTGTTTCTGCCAATGGGTAAGGGCGTATTTGCCTTGGATAGGGTCATACATCTGATAGGGGCGGTTGTCCACATCCAGCCTGATGGGCAGCTCTATATCCCCTTCCTGTCCGTCGACAATCCCCTCAAGAAGAGCCTGGTATTGTTTTTGGACCTTTCCCTCCATGAACTGAATGGAAAGATTCCTTTGGGCCTCCACCGTAAGGGCCAGAACCAACAAACCTGAAGTATCCATATCAAGCCGATGCACCGAAGGCTGGGCTATGCACTTGAAGAAGACCTTCTTCAACCGCGAGGTAACACAATCCTGCTTGTCCTCTCCCTTCCCTGGCACGGAAAGCAATCCCGCAGACTTGTCCACCACAACGATATCATCATCACTATAGATGATATCCAGACCGAACATCGTCCTGATCAGAGGCCGGCATCTTTCCTGGCAAGGTTCGTAAAACATCTTGTGCTCCCTGGTATGTGAATTATTGGGAGCACCATAATAGAATTCAGCCATGCTTACCGGCTTCCATCCCTGGGAAAAAGCATAGGATAACAACTTTGGGGCGCAACACTCACCTGTTCCTGTTGGAGGAAGGTTCAGAGGGAAGGCATCACGAAGCCTCCTCTCCACCCCATCGGCACAAGTGAAATGATACAAGTCATAGACTTTGGACAAGCATTTGCTGCTGAGAGCCCTCCGCTCCTTTTTATATTCAATCTGCCCCTGGTCAATCTTTTCTGTCAACTGATGGATGCTTTTGTCATATTCTTTTGTGGCAGCCTGGAACTTCTCACTATCCACCAAAGGAGGAGCCCAGAAGGGAATCTCCCACAGTCCCTCATACTGTCCACTGAAGGCCTTGATGATATGCTTGGCATCCTTTTCATCCTTTGCCAGCAGAACTCCGAACATCCGTCCCTGTGAGGGGGTAAAAAGATTCTTGGTGGAAAGCTTTCCTTCACCTTCGAAATCAAGACAACCATATTGGTCAAGCTTGTTCTGTAAATCCAGGCAGAGGGCTTTGGCTCTTTCTGTGGGAATTGGAATATATGACATGGCCACAGTATGACCAGCAAGACAAAGCTTTGCAAGAGCCCTTTCTTTTATGATATCATCATCCATCATGATCATCAGTAAAAAAACAATCACCCTCAGGAATTGGAAGACCTGCACCCTTTCCTCCCCACAAGAGGAAGATGCCCTTTCTCTTCTCGAAGAACTTCGGCAAACCTCACTAGAGACGAACAACATGGGTCGTTATGCTGAGGAAATAGACATGGATATCGAAAAAGAAAAATTTCTTTTGGCGAAACAGGCTACAAGCGGGAAAGCCTTGATGATCAGCGCCTGGATTGAAGGAAGACTAATAGGGAACTGTGGCTTCAAGGAAGTCTCCCTATATGAAAAAAGCCAGCACAGGGCGGAATTTGGAATTGCGGTCCTCAGGGACTACTGGGGAGAAGGCGTCGGATCCGCTTTGCTTCTCGAGTGCATTTCTTCTGCAAAAAAAGCTGGTTATGAGTACATGGAACTGGAAGTCGTATCAGATAACATACGGGCGATAGGATTATACAGGAAGTTTGGATTCTCCCCATACGGACTGAGGGAGAAATCCTTTAAACTGAGGGATGGCTCCTACCGTGCACTTTCC
>JBAXZS010000283.1:0-3373 GCA_041670175.1 Sphaerochaetaceae bacterium
CAGAGTACCACAATTCCAGATACGGATCAAGGGAAAACCCCCAGAATTGTTACATTTCAAGGGTTTATGTGGATTATTCGTTTCTTTTTTAAAAATTAGTGGAACTTTTCAGAGAAGTTGACAATGAATGAAAAAGAAATCGGTTCGTCTGGTTTTCATCACACTTGTCGCCTTGGCTTTGCTTTTTGGCTGTAGCAAAAAGCAAGAAAGCATTCCGTCCACTACAGATCAAGCAAAAAATGCAGGGACAACCACAAACAAACAGCAAGTCGCCATAACCTTTCTGAACAGCAAGGGGGAAATTCAGGAAGGCCTTGAACAAATGGCCGAGGCTTATGAAAAAGAGACCGGTTCAAAAGTGACAATCGTCGCCTGCGGTGCGGGGGAAGTCCCCTATACCAAGGTCACCACAATGTACAACAGTGGCAACGCACCCACCATGGCAATGCTTGACACCACCGATATTGTCGCTCTTGCAAAGGAATACTCACTTGAACTCACTGACGAGAAATGGACAGCAGAATGCGAGAGCCAACTCACAAAAATCGAAGGAAAGGTGTATTCCTTTCCTTTCTGCATTGAAGGACGAGGCATAATTTTTAATCAGGATGCAATTGAGAAGACACTGGGGCACAGCTGGGATCCCTCTTCCTGCAACAACTATTCAGCATTCAAAAGTCTTCTGGCGGAACTGAGAAGCAAGGGAATGAAGAATCCGGTGTTTCTTGCCAAGGAGGACTGGTCACTTGGTGCTCACCAGCTGGGATTTATCTATGATGCCTATGACGGGACAACTGCGGGGTCGGCAAAAATCATCTCACAACTTGAAGGAGGGCTCGACCCGCTTTCCTACAATCGTTTCAACCAGTTCGTTGACACCCTTGACCTTCTGATGGAATACAACTACTACAAGACCGATCCCCTGGGGGCCAACTATGATGAAGGCGCGCTCAGGCTTGCTGAAGGTGAAGTCGCTTTCTGGCCGAATGGTTGCTGGGCATGGCCGAATATAGCAGAAGGAGGAGCTTCCACAGAAGGGAAATTCGGTTTCCTGCCTTTCTTCCTTGGGGATGACACTTCCGATTTTGCCAACAACAGCATAGAGGCCGCCCCTTCCAAACAAGTCATGATTGATAAAAAACAGGCTTCTTTGGAACAAGTCGCCGTTGCGAAAGACTTTCTTGATTGGATCGTATATAAAACCACTGGTCAGCAGATGATGGTTGAAACCTGCGCCATCATTCCAGCCTGCAAGAACAATCCCTTCACCCCGAAGGATCCTCTGGGAAAAGACATTGTGAAAAAAATGGCAGAGGGCAAGACTTTCTCCTCTTCCTTTATTGCTCCAAGTGACCATTGGTCCGCCATGGGTGCGGCTGTGCAGAAATACATCGCCCTCAAATCAGACAGGAATGGGCTGGCAAAGGATCTTTCCTCATACTGGAAAAAACAAGCCAAGTAATACCCAATAAAGACTGCCACCTCCCTTTTCAGGCAAGGTGGCGTCTTTATTTCCTCAGGAGGTTGCCAAATGAAAAAGAGTCGTACAAGCGACCTGAGAGCAGGGTTCATGTTCACCACCCCTGGTATCTTGATTTTTGTCCTGGTGGTCATCATTCCCTTCCTTTATGGATTCTATCTGACTTTCACTGATTGGAATGGGGTCAAAGAGATCAAGAACCTCATTGGATTCAAGAACTATGCAAATACGTTCAAAGACAAGGAATTCTGGGCATCGATGTTGCTTACTCTCCGCTATGTGGCTTTCAGTGTTATTCTGGTCAATGCGATTGCATTTCTTCTCGCTTATTTGCTCACCAGTGGAATAAAGGGGCAGAATTTTTTCCGTGCGGGCTTTTTCACGCCGAATTTAATCGGGGGTGTGGTCCTTGGCTTCATTTGGCAGTTTATTTTTCTCAGAGTCCTTCCAACCCTTGGCAAGCGATGGGGATGGACAGTATTTACAAACAGCTGGCTTTCCGACCCAAAAACGGCGTTCTGGGCCTTGGTTGTGGTCACCGTCTGGCAACTTTCGGGGTATATGATGTTAATTTACATCGCAGGTTTCATGAGCATGAACCATGATGTGCTCGAGGCCGCTTCCATCGACGGTGCGATCGGAGCAAGACGAATGTGGTTCATCATCATGCCCTTGATGGTCCCCTCGTTTGTTATTTGTGTTTTCATGACCCTGTCCCGCAGCTTCATGGTGTACGACATCAACTTGACACTGACCAAGGGCGGCCCGTACGGGACAACCAGGCTGGTGGCTATGCATGTGTATGAGAAAGCGTTCACCAGTAGGTTGTATGGCATTGGACAGGCCGAAGCGCTGTTCCTGTTCTTCATGGTTGCGATCATAAGCGCCATCCAGATTTCCATTGGCAAGAAAAGAGAGGTCGCAGCATGAGCAAGAACCAATCAAGAGAAACGAACGTCACTAAATCAATGAAAGTGGGAGGAAGAAAAAAGCAAGTCCTGTCGGCAGTGATAGTGCTCATCATCCTGGCGTTGTTCCTGCTCTATATGTTTCCTTTCTTGATGGTGCTTCTCAATTCATTCAAATCAAAACGAGACATCATCTCAAATCCTTTCAGTCTGAGAACAAAAGATGGTTTCAACACGAGGAACTTCGTCCAGGCGTTCACCAAGATGAATTATCTCCATTCATTCATGAACAGCCTGGTCATCACCGGTTCGTCAACTGCGTTCGTGACGCTCTTCTCCGCCATGTGCGCCTATTATTTCGTGCGTTGGAACAATAAATTCTCCAAGGTTTTTTCCAGCCTGATGGCAGCCTCAATCATTATTCCATTCCAATCCTTGATGATTCCTCTTGTCATCATCTACGGCAACAAGCTTGGGGTCACAGACCACAGAGCCACCTTGGTCTTCATGCATATCGGCTTCTCGATGTCCATGTCAACCTTCATCTATCAGGGGTTCATAAAATCAAATGTGCCTATCGCCCTTGAGGAAGCGGCAACCATCGATGGGTGTGACAGATACCGTACTTTTTTCCAGATTGTGTTCCCTCTACTTGGACCGACAACGGCTACACTCGTCATACTGAACGTGCTTGCGTTCTGGAACGATTATCTTCTGCCTTCCCTGATCCTCAGTACCAAGGAACTCCTTACATTGCCTCTCACGACCTATACCTTCTACGGTACCTACAGCGCCGACTACGGCATTATCATGGCGGCGCTTATGCTTACCGTGATGCCCATTCTCATTCTGTATCTTGCGCTCCAAAGCAAGATTATCAGTGGGGTTGTCGCCGGTGCTGTGAAATAGCAAAAGGAATTGGTATGGAACAATTACGGCTTCAAGTAAAGGGCTCGTATCTTTTTCTGCCCATCTGGATGGAAGG
>JBAXZS010000284.1:0-3363 GCA_041670175.1 Sphaerochaetaceae bacterium
ATAAGAGTGAGAATTTTGACAAGCCGTGGAACGGTTGCGAGGATGCCCAGAAACGAGTGGTGTCCAAGCTTATTCTTTCATAATCTTTTTACTTCTTCGTGGTTTGATCAACGATAGCTGGCCTTCCTCATTATCTTGTAGTCTCTCAATATCACGTTGCATGCGAAGTCTTGAGGAATTCTCGTTGGTGTTATAATGATAATAATCGATTGTGTCCTTGTTTACCCTGTAAAGCAGCACGTAGTTCTTTTGTGAAAGAAAAGCCACAGCAATGGTAAGTTGCTTGCCTTTATTGATGTCCTTAAGTTGTGTGACCTCTTTTTTACTCAGATAGTCGTTATAAAGCATGATAACCAGGATGGTCTTGCCATTTCGATCATGGAGGATGATGTCGATCTTGCTGAGGCAGATATCAAATACCATGTTTTGGGGGAGGGTGGGATGCAACTCATTTGTAGTATCAGGAGAAAGGAAGAGCTTTTCTCTTAGCCTTTGTTGCATGTGCTCTGACAGTTGGTGGGCAATGGCGGCTTTTGCTTTGGAACAGGCGAAGAGATAGGTATCTTTGGTAAGCAAATCACCGAGCGCTTCCTGAAAAGCTTCAAAAAGCACCATTGAAGTATACCGACTATCAACCCCAAATCGTTCCATCAATTGAATTGCACCTTCCAATGCATTTGTGCCACTTGGGACAATGTTTGGTAAACTGAACAATACCTAGTCGCTTTTTCAAAGCATTTGGTGAATTTCTCGTTGTCATCAGAGCCGGTTACCGTCGCAGCGACTGTGCATTCTTTGAGCCAAGTGGGCACTTCTTCCCTTTTGACACCCTCAATGTCAAGACTGATATGTGTCCAATTAACTTTCATCTTGGTGGCAATGCCCCTGAATGTGATAAAGAGACAACCACTTAAGGCTCCAAGCAAATACTCATAAGGTCCTGAGGACTCTTTGAATTCATAGGTATCGCCACTGGGTGTGGTGAACTGTGAATGCTCCGCTACAAAATCCGCATGAATTCTTTTTTGATTGCTCATGAACTTATCATACAGGTTTTTCATCTGGGAGGCTAGTTGATTCCTCATGTTTATAAGGGTTCACATGTACCATGCAATGCTTGACTTCAGGGAACTCCTTCTCAATCACATCGTGCACTTTCTGGGCAACCGCATGTGCCTGGTACAACCTGAGATTGCCATCACAGGCAATCTCGACATCCACATAGGCACGGGCGCCAAATTCCCTTGTCTTGATATCATCCAAGGCTCTCACTCCATTGATATGTTCGATGGTCTCCCCGATTTTCTGGATTGTTTGGGTTGGCAGGGCATGATCGACCATCTTGTCTGTTCCGTCCTGGAATACCTTGATGCCAAGACGGATGACAAAGACCGAGATTACCACGCTTGCAAGACTATCCGCGGGAAGGAATCCAAGCCGGGCGCCTAGAATGCCGATGATACCCCCACTAGTGGCAAGCACGTCGCTCAGACAGTCGCTGGCCGATGCCCTAAGCGCGGAGGAATTAAGCTTCACCGCACCTGCATGGTTGTAGATATACATGAGTAATTTGACAATAATTGAAATGACCGCCATTACAACAGCCATCATCTCTGGCCTGGGAAAATTCTTGTAGGAACCTGTCACGATTGCCTTGATGCCTTCAAATCCCAGGGAAACACCCACTACAATAAAAAGCAACCCTAGGATAATTGATGCAAGGCACTCCAGTTTCTCATGTCCATATTGGTGTTCGTTATCACTTGCTTTTTGACTCATCGAGACACCGATGATGACGATGACGTTGCTGATCACATCGGTGGCGTTATTCACCCCATCACTGACCAAGGCAGAGGAGGACGCAGTGATGCCAATGGTGATTTTCGAGATTGCCAAAAGACCGTTACAGGCGATATTGATTAAAGAAATACGTTCAGCAAGCCTATTCTTTTTCATAGACGACTCCTGGGTGAACAAAAACTGTCTCACAGGAAATATTCCTGCTGTTCCTTACGAACCCAGCCCCACGGACATCGTCCATCGCCTGCTCAGTTTGCCCTGTAGTATGCATGCAGTGTAAAACCGTTGTTCCTAAACTACTGTAGTATTACCCAGTTGTCAAGACTAAAATGCGTGAGTTAAACACTTTATTCAAAAGTAAAGATAGCTGTATTTTATTGTTTTCTTGTTTTTTGGTTTCTGAAAGCACGAGGGCTACAGCCACAAAACTGAGAGAAAGCTGTGGAGAAAGTTGCGATATTGTCATAGCCCACGCTTCCTGCAACCTCCCCAATGGTAAGCGTTGAATTCCGTAAATAGACTTTTGCCTGGGTCATTTTCAGTTCCCGTACTTTTTCTCCTGGAGCCATGTGATACAATTCCCTGCAAATACGAGAAAGATGGGAACGACTGATATGGACTTCCTTGCAAAGTTCCTCTACAGGCCAGCCCTGGTCGATATTCTTTGTGACGGTTTCCCACAAGGAGACGAGCGCCAGCCGTTTCCGCTTGTGTTCAGGTCCTTCCGTCCATCCTAGGTTTCTCTCAAGCGTGATTAAGAAAAGTTGCTCATAAAGCTCCATCGCTTCTTCACTTTTTGAATCAAGGTAGAGTTCTTCCTGCATGATATGCAGAAAGTAATCCTTGAGGATTTCCGGATGGCTGACTCTGATGGTCTCCCAATCGAGGGCATCAGGCACGAATCTGGTGGTCGTGTCCCAGATGGTGAGCCAGATCATCTCCCAAGGTTCCGGCCCGATGGTCTGCTCATGATGTCCTTGTCCGGAGGACCAGGAGATGAAAACTTCTCCCGGTTCTGCTATATGGGAGGTCCCATCTTCAAAGGTAAATCTTCCTTTGCCGCTGATTGTCAATACAAAAACATGGAAACCACGCTTTGAGATTCGCTGAAGCCAAAAATCCGTACCAAGGATTCCATAGCCACCCTGCTTGATTCTTGCATTTGCAAAAGGGGGAGCATCGATGATGAAGGAAGAGAGATGCCGCTTGTCAAACCCTTCTGGCTCATGAACTATTTCTCGAAGATACTGCATAGGATGAGTATGAAGTTAGAATATAAAATTAATCCATATAAGAATGAGACAAATTCAAAACTTTTTGGGTTATTCAATAGTTGTTTGTAACCTGTTAATTTTCTAAAATATCAATAAAAATTGAAATTTGATGAAAACTAATGAATTATTTGTAGGATAAATAAAAAACAAATCCTAAAGTTTTTCATTTTTAGGAGTAGAGAATGAATTCTTTTCCTTATGATCCATGGCAGAAATGCAAGACCCGTTCAGGGCTTGCGGCCGATTTGGTTATCTCCGCATTACAAAAGGAAATTCGCAGAAATCATGC
>JBAXZS010000285.1:0-3361 GCA_041670175.1 Sphaerochaetaceae bacterium
ATGTCCGGACGAGTCGGGATGTAACAGATGTTGTTTGCCATCATGACTTCACCAAGGCGTTTTGAAGAAGCCCAGTCCATGAGTTTCTTTGCAGCCGCAGGATTTTTGGCACCAGTAAGGATTCCAGAGCCTTCGACACCATAGGTGACACCTTCTTTCGGGTAGGTCAGTACGAGTGGGTAGCCCTGATTCAGGATGTCAAGGGCATCGACGAGGTAGAAGATACCACCAGCAGCCTGTCCATTGGCGACAGGAGTCGCCCCACCGGCTCCACTCTTGGTGTAGAGTTGGATATTCTTGTCAAGCTTTTTCTGGAAGTCGAAAGCTGCGTCCTCACTGCCAAGAGCGCTGATCAGGGAGTAGATTCTCTCTGTTGCGGTACCGGAAGTACGTGCGTCAGCCATCTGCAACTGTTTCTTGTAAGCTGAATCGAGCAGGTCATACCAGCTGGTCGGAGCCTGAAGGTTGTGAGCCTCGAGGAAGTTCTTGTTGAACAAGAATGTCAACGGGATAACTCCGATGCCAGTCCAGTAGTTGTCAGGTGAGCGGTAGTTGGCTGGAATCTTGTCGGATTCTGCCGGCTTATATTGCTGGAACACCCCTTGTGCGACACCGGCATCATATGTGTCGGACGGGCCACCCCAGAGAGCGTCAACCTGCGGGTTGTCTTTCTCGGCGAGAATGCGGGAAAGAGCCTCACCGGAAGAGAGGCGGACAAAGTTGACTTTGATGCCTGTGTCTTTGGTGAATTCGGAGAAGACGATGGTTGCGTACTTCTCAGGCATGATGGAATAGACGTTGACCGTTCCTTCAGTTTTCGGAGTTGTGTTACCTGCCGATTCGTTGGTTCCTTGGGCAAAAATCGGAGTCAGCGCAAGAAAGACGCAAGTAAAGGCAACAATCAAACGATTGAGTTTCATAAAAAAGACCCCCTTTGTAAGAATATGCGGTGATTTTAAACCTAAACTATCGAAAATGCAAATTTTGTGAACAAATAATATTTGTTGAGGAAAAACTCTCTGATAGGGTCGTGCCAACAATAGTTCGCAGCTTGGGATAATCAAATCATAGGAATCTTTTCTTTAATCTTCTCTTGTGCTTTGTATCTCAACCACTGCTGTTTCCTTCTTGTATCTTGCCTTAATAAAAAGCGGAGTCTCCCTCCAGGACCTGTCAGGAATCAATGGATTCTTGCTAAAACAAGGATAATTCCTTTATGGATAGAGAGAAAAGAATCATTTTCCAATATAGGTAAGTTTCCACGTCAACAACCTTCGTTCTTCAATTTATATTGTTCCCAAGTGATGGCTTTCCCTGATGTTTTTTCAGAAGGCCCACTGATTGGGAGCTTGAGTTCCTGTCCTTCTTCCATGCCGTCCAGACATTGCTCCCACTTGAGGAAGTCCCCCTTGTCATGGACGGACCGGCTACGGTCTGATTTCCATGCTCGGTGTCCAGCTACTGAAAATCCACTCCAGGTATAAAAGGAAAGCTCTGTTTGACATCCTGGTTTATATGGGATAATATAAAATTGTATTTTACTTTATTCTATAGGGAAGGAGGTCATATACGGCATATATCAATCGTCAGATTACAGGTGCGCTCGAAAGGCTCGCCTTGTCTTTCCCTGTGGTGTTGGTAACAGGAGCGCGGCAGGTGGGAAAATCCACCTTGCTCAAAAAGAAACTGGGTGATATAGCATACTTGACCTTCGATGATCCGTCCGAGGTACTGTCCGCAAGGACTGATCCCAAAACGTTTCTTGAGTTGCATGATACTCCTCTCATTCTTGACGAGATTCAATATATTCCCCAGTTGTTCCCATACATCAAGATGGATGTGGATAGCAAGGATACGGTAGGGCTGTATTATCTTACGGGAAGCCAGCAGTTCTTCATGATGAAGAATGTCAGTGAGAGTTTGGCTGGAAGGATAGGCATATTGCAACTTCTGGGCATCTCACTTCGGGAAAGATACAACGAGAGCTATGATAAGCCCTTTTTGCCTATCTTGGAATATATCAAGACAAGGAAACCTTCATTCTCCTGTACGGGAAAGGAACTCTGGAATGTTATCCATCAGGGCTCATTTCCCGCAGTTGTTGCAGGAAAGACTTCCTGGAATGATTTTTATAGTTCCTATGTAAAGACTTATCTCGAGCGTGATGTGCGCTCCCTTACCCAGGTGGGTGATGAGTTGAGATTCCTGCAGTTCCTTACGGTAGCGGCTAGCAGGACCGGACAATTGCTCAATTATAGGGATATCGCAAGCGAGGTGGGAATCAGTGAACCGACGGCGAAGAGCTGGTTTTCCATCCTGATTGCCTCCGGTATTGTGTATCTGCTTCGACCGTATTCGAATAATGTTGAGAAACGGGTGGTGAAGACTCCGAAGCTCTATTTCCTTGATACAGGGCTCGTTTCCTGGTTGACCAAGTGGAAGACTCCTGAGGTGCTTGAGAGCGGTGCGATGGCTGGCAATATCTTCGAGACCTTTGTGGTCTCAGAGATTATGAAGAGTTACTTGAATGCAGGAGAGGATCCACCTCTCTACTTCTACCGGGATAAGGATGGGACCGAGATAGACCTCATCATAGATGAAGGGGGATGTTTGTATCCTGTGGAGATAAAGAAAACAGCCTCCCCGAACAGTAACGATGCAGCCAATTTCTTTATCATGGGTCGGATCAGGGGAAAGAAGATCGGTCCTAGAGTCGTTGTCTGTGCTTCCAATAATGTGGGGATGCTAAGCGAGGGTACGTTCTCCTTACCTGTGAACTATCTATAGAAATGGATATTACTGAACTAGAGAGGCAAGTTTCCACGTCAACAACCTTCGCTCTTCAATTCCTGTCCGTCGGTTGTGCGGGTACCACGTCAAGGACTGAAGTTGCATTACCCTCAGCCCACCATGAAGGAGACGCTTCTAGAATGAGAACCTCAGGGATATCCTGGGCATATGCCGGGTACCCAGCAGTCTCTTCCCAAGCTCGAAATGTGGTGTTCCCTGACGGCAAAGCAGAACTCGAATGGCAAGAGGCAGTGGTATATAGGATACAAGGCAAAAACTACTGTTAAGAGGACCAACAGTGAGCTCAAGGTCGGTTTCAAGGTATGAAATTGAACTGATAATCCTGCTTACTACCATGAAAAAAGCCTTGAAATTGGCTCGGGAATCTTACGATATTCTCCTTGGCATAAGCAAAAGTTCCTTCTCTTTCTCAGCAACATGATACTGAGAAAGAGGGAAGAAAGCCCAAGGATGGTAAAGAATATCATCTTATATGGCAGAATGCCTTCTGATGCTGGAGATCACGGTGACAACCAATACCACCACAGAGGCGGTAAGGGCGGTGATTGCA
>JBAXZS010000286.1:0-3316 GCA_041670175.1 Sphaerochaetaceae bacterium
AATGGGAACCTGGCAAACAAAATCAATGGGCATTTAATTGTTACACAAGTCACTTCAAAGACAGTATTAATTCCAATGTTGATATTGCAAAAGTTGATGCAAAGGATATCCCAGACCATATTCTACTTTGTGGAGGATTCCCTTGTCAGGATTATTCTGTCGCAGCGACATTGGCCTCTTCAAAGGGTATCAATGGTAAGAAAGGTGTCCTTTGGTGGGAGATAAGAAGGATAATTGAAGTGAAAAAGCCTAAATTCATTCTTCTTGAAAATGTTGATAGATTGCTCAAATCCCCAGCCTCACAACGGGGCAGGGATTTTGGGGTCATCCTTTCCTGTCTGAATGTACTAGGATATTCTGTTGAATGGCGAGTCATAAATGCGGCTGATTACGGGTTGCCTCAAAGGAGAAGAAGAGTCTTCATATTTGCAACAAGAGGTAAGCAAATTTTATCATTGTATCCCAAGAAAACAACACCTGATGCCATTCTCGTGACAAAAGGTTTTTTCGCAAATGCTTTTCCAGTTATTCAAGACACTATTGCCACTGTCAAAGAAATTAAAATACCAACCGACCTAATAGAACTCACCAATACTTTTAAGACCACTTTCGAGAACTCAGGATTTTGCAGGAATTTTACCTGTTACACAACCAGTACTACCCCTTCCTTTCAAGGAAAAGTGGAAACACTTGGTGATAATCTTGAAAAAAACGTCCCTGAGAAATATTACATCAAGGACAAGGATTTATCAAAATGGGAGTACATGAAAGGAGCAAAAAAAGAAAAGAGAAAAACAAAAGAAGGGTTTGAATACAATTATGCAGAAGGTCCTATCGCCTACCCGGATTTCCTCAATCGTCCTAGCAGAACTATGCTTACATCTGAATCAAGCAAGAACCGTTCAACGCATATTGTTAAGGATCCTGAGACAGGGAAAATCCGGCTTCTCACTCCTGTGGAATGTGAACGCCTTGATGGATTCCCAGACAACTGGACGAATGGAATGCCAGAGAAAATGCGCTATTTTTGTATGGGAAATGCTTTGGTTGTCGGGCTCATAAAGATTATGGGAGAAAAATTAGCTACCCTAACCGAATAAACTACGATTGAATCTTGTAGATTGAAAGATGAGGTAAGACAAGTTGAAGAGATTTTGACTTTTCAAAAATTTCATCATTATGGTATTCAAGAAATTCTTTCTTTGGCCAACGAACTTCATTCTCAGGTAGCATTATTTTGCTTTTGTCATATTGTTTCAAAAAAACTTTGGTTTTTTCATCCTTAATATTTCTGGCTACACAAACAGTATAGCTATCAGGAAGAACCGTGAAATAACCTTTGTCAAAGGCTTTGTCCAATAAAGCATTAAGCAACAACCCATTTCTTGGATCAGTCCTGTGCTCCTGGTCTACACACCAAGGTTTGATATGACTTGCAATCAATAAATCAGGAGTCCCTATTCCTGACAGGCAGCATCGTTGCTGGTACCCAGTAAGCAATGCTCGTCTAAACACGTATTGTTTCTTCCGAAATTTCATTATCGCAAGGGAATCCTTCTCGCAACAATCCACAGCCTCAAGAATTTTCTGCCTTTTTTCAAATAATTTTTCTGGATTATTTACGTAAAGGGGAAACAAATCCCTATCAAGCCTACTAGCATGATTCATTCCCTTTCCTGGAACGCTTGAATCCTGAGCCTTCAAATTTGCCAATTTCAGAGCAACAGATCCAGGAGTACGACCAAGAAGACCAGTCAATTCTCTTACTTCAGGAGTCCTTGCATCTTGTTTTGCAGGAGGTAACTCATTATATAGCCAAAGAGCTAATATAGTCTCATTGACAGACCAATCAGGATTCCTTGACATACCTTTTCTCCTGTTACTTCCACGATAACACCATAATAACATCGAGACCTGAAATATTAGCTAATAAGAAGACCTTGAATCCCCTTTTCCCATTGATTCGCAACCCAGGAATACGTTTCTTCACTGTCATCATTCTTTTCCTCAGTTCACAATAAGAAGAGAGATTGACAGGCGGCAAAACTCATGATACCGTTTCCTTGCTTTCGTTATTTGAGTTGCAGCTAGTCTGTTATCCTATTGTTTGTCCGGTGCGTTACTGAATCGTTTTCCCGCAGACAGGTTAAAAGTTCGAGACTGCGCCAAATGAAGCAAATTTTTTTAGATGCTGGTAAGCCAGCAAAGGATGCTTTTAATGGCAAAGAAAATTTATGTTGGTAACATGAGTTACAACACCACCGAAGATGAGCTTCGGGACCTGTTCGCCCAGTACGGCACTGTAGTAAGTGCTAACATCATTATCGACCGCGAGACTCGCCGCCCCAAGGGGTTTGGTTTCGTGGAAATGGAAGATGACGCCGCCGCTGAAGCAGCCATCTCCCAGCTTGACGGCAAGGAAATTGATGGCCGCAATCTTCGTGTCAACGAAGCAATTGCAAAGCCACGTCCGGCACATAACAATTATCACAATAACTAAATAATCTCTTAGATTCAGTAACGGAGAGGGGTCGCTAACGCGACCCCTTTTCTTTGTTATGGAAGGTTGTTTACCAAGCTCCGCCACCGCCACCACCAAAGCCACCACCGGAGAATCCCCCGCCACCAAAGCTAGAACCTACCGAGTGCATACGTCCAGAGGATGCCTCATGATACAGATTCTGCACCACTGAAGTCTGGATGTTTCTTGTAAGTGCGGAGAAGAAAAGATAGTCAAACATTAAATTGGATGGACCCACATACCATGAAGGCTGCACCATGGCAAGCTTGGCAAATTTCTTTGCCCATTTCTCTTCCAAGCCAAGCACAATGGCATAACCAAGCACATGATAGAAAATCTGGGGATCCTCATCTATCATCAACTTCAACTTATCCATCTCCACCTTACTTATGAACTCCCTGTAACCCAAGGTCTGTTCCATCACCTTCACCCCATAGTCGCTTCTTCGCCCGGTAAGAGATCCCAAAGAAGAAATAATGGCAGGTACAACTGTTGCACACAAAGCCAAAAGGAAAGAGAACCCACCTCGGCCCGCCTCACTGATTAAAACCCAGCAGATAGCTACAAACACGAGATTGATAATTCCCATGGCAAAGAAGGAAAAGAACCTGGAAGTGCTTTTTTTCATCTCCCAATGACTCATCAGATGGGAAAAGATAGCGGTCGTGATAACACAAACGGCAATACCCAAACCAAGAACAGCTACCGTAATACCAGCCAGATAATCCCACGTGGAGGCAAAAGCAGAAAAAAGAAGAGGGACAACCGTAAGAAGGAAGACCAGCAATTTTTTTC
>JBAXZS010000287.1:0-3312 GCA_041670175.1 Sphaerochaetaceae bacterium
CAGGGCCCTGATGCCCTCGCTCCTGGTCGCCTTGTCAACCATATAGCCCATGATGCAGATGGTCTCGATGTCATCATACAGCTGGAAGCGGTCCTCGATCTCCTCGGGGAACACATTCTTGCCACCTTCGGTCACAATGATGTTCTTCTCCCGTCCGGTAAGATAGAGGAATCTGTTTTCATCCTGATGCCCCACATCGCCCGTATTGAGCCACCCATCCTTGTCCAGGACCGCATCGGTGGCTTCCCTGTTATGATAATAGCCCTGCATGACATTCGGCCCCTTGATGAAGATGATGCCGTTGCCTTCACTGTCCGGATTGACAATCTTGACCTCTTCACCGGGGAACGCACGCCCTACACTGGTCACAATGAAATGCTCAACAGGATTGAGGTGGGTGATGGGACTTGCCTCGGTCAGGCCATAGCCCTGCACGAAGTCGATACCCAGCTCATTGAACAATTTGAAGGTTGAGGAAGGAAGGGGGCCTCCCCCACAAATGCAGATACGGCTTGTATCCAAGGAAAGTCTCTTCAAAAGGAACCCAAACCATTTCTTGCCGACATTGACATGGAACACCTTCTTGATGAAACCGGAGAGGCCCATGCCCATCCTGATGAAGCAATAAGCAAGGATACCCTTCTCTCGCACCCCTTTCATAAGGGCTGCGATCATCTTGTTGAAGAGCATGGGGACCCCGAGGAACATGGTGACCTTTCCTTCCTTCAGTTCACGAAGCACCTGGCTGATCACCAGCTTCTTTCCAAAAAGGCAAGAAGCGCCGACACTGATGGTCTCAATCAGCACTGCGAGCATGGTATAGGCATGATGGATGGGTAAAATGGCATAGAACACATCGGTCGGGTAAAGATGCATCTGGCTCTGGGCAATATAACAATCGCTGACAAAATTCCCATGGGAAAGCATCACCCCCTTGGGAGTGCCGGTGGTCCCGCTGGTGAAAAGGATTGCGGCCGTGTCGCTTTCAGTCACCTTCTCCCGATTTAAGTCCTCATCTTCCTGGCAATCAAGGATAAACTTGTGATTCATATCTCCCTCTTCCAAGGAAAACCTTGCAAGAAGTCCAAGTTTGTTGTCACTATCTATCTCTTCAATCCTTTCCTTATCTATGAAAAGCATCTTGACGCCAGCAAACTCAAGTAAATGTTCTATCTCACTCGCATGCAATGAATAATCGATGGGAACAACAATAGCTCCGCTGTAGAGGATTCCCAAATAGGCAATCGCCCACTGAGGACTGTTTTTCCCCGTTACCGCAATCCTGTCCCCTTTCTTCACTCCCAACCTAACCAAATAATTGCCAAGCTTGGTGATGATGGAGTGGGCTTCACTATAGGTAAAACTTTCTTTCTTGGGAGTTATCGCACTAAAACAAGGATTGTCGGGATACCGTTTTGTGGAAATATTGAACATCTCGACAAGAGTCGGCCAGGTCCCATTAAAATCTTTTCCGCGGAATTCATCCAGGAACTTCCATTCAGAATCAGTGTTGTTGAATTTCATAGTGAAAAATACTCCTCCACTTGGAACAAGTTGTTTTTACTTTATTACTCGCAATTAAAATTATCAAGCTTTAAATGTACACATTTTCATAAAATGTAATTATGTTTAATATCATTTTTGAGAATTGCAAAAAAAACTGTTTCTAGTTACACTCTCTCGTGCTATGAAATTCAACACTTTCGATGAAGTCATCGCCTACATGGAAGGCTTCACCAATCTTGAGAAAAACGTCGACCATTACACCACAAGGACATACCGTCTTGATAGGATGCAGGCCATATTGGAACACATCGGACACCCTGAGCGTTCCTATAAAAAACTTCACATCGCAGGCAGCAAAGGAAAAGGTTCGACCGCCAGCTATCTAGCTAGTGGTCTTGTAGCCTTGGGACACAAATGTGGTCTCTATCTGAGTCCGCATTTGCTCGATTACCGGGAACGTTTCACCCTCGGTGGTAAATTTATCGATGATATGACGATGGTCAAAGTCGGCAATGAGCTTAAAGACCAAATTGACTCCTTCACGTTCTCTGATGCATGGGGTGAAAGCAACCCGACGACCTTCGAGCTGTACACCGTCTTCGCCTTTATGCTGTTCAAGGAGTTGGAATGTGACTGGGCTGTCATTGAGACAGGGCTGGGAGGAAGACTGGATGCCACCAATACCATAATAGGAGAGGCCAGTATCCTTTGCCCTATCGAGCTGGAGCACACCAGGATTCTTGGGGATACCATCGGCAAGATAGCCATAGAGAAGAGCAAGATCATCAAGCCTGGAGTTCCCGTTTTTGTAGGTTTTGAAAGTGAAGATGCTTTTTCTGTATTTCAGAAGGAAGCACAACTGCAGCACAGTAAACTTTACAGTCTTGCTGAGGAGATGCAGCAACTGAGTTTTGTCACCACCGAAGAAGGTGAAAAAGTGACGTTGCAATGGAAAAATGGAATCATAGACAACCTTACACTCAAGATGCTTGGACAGGTCCAAGCACAAAACTGCGCATTGGCCCTCTTGGTGCTCCGTACACTCGGTCTTTATGACGAAGCGACGACAAAAAAGGCATTGGAGGCAAACACTCTTCCCGGCCGTTTCGAGAAAATATGCGAGAATCCACGTCTTTATGTCGATGGTGCCCATACGGTGCATTCCCTTCTTTCCCTTTTCCAATCCTATTCAACACTTTACCCCCAAAAAGAGAAGACTGTTATCTATGGAGCACTGGAAGACAAGGATCATCTGCATATGAGCCGGCTCGTCCTGGACAACTTTGACCATATCATCATATCCACTCCGGGGACATATAAGAAAAGCAACATCCAAGCGATTTATGATATGATGAAGGCGATGGACAACCAAAAGGACATCAAACTTATACCGAATAATGCCGAAGCCCTCTTGCAAGCAAGAAAACAGGCAGGAGAAACAGGAAATATCCTTGTCTGTGGTTCCTTCTACCTTGCCGGTAACATTGCAAAACTTATTAAGAGCCCCAAATAAGAGGGGGGACACCGAATCCCTGGTTTCTTTCTTGTCGCTTGCTGTTAGTCAGCATCGATGGTACAGTAAGGGCACATGAAAGAATCATATACACAGCTAAATTCCCAGGCATGGGACTATGAGTCCCAAAAAGGAAATATCTGGACTGTAGGGTGTTCCGCGGAGCAAATACAAAAGGCAAGGAACAAGGATATGGATATGGTGCTTTCCCCTTTTAAGAAAGTCCCGGCTTCATGGATCCGGCCCTTTCTTGGCAAAAAGGTCCTTTGTCTCGCTTCCGGAGGGGGACAACA
>JBAXZS010000288.1:0-3302 GCA_041670175.1 Sphaerochaetaceae bacterium
ATAAGAGTGAGAATTTTGACAAGCCGTGGAACGGTTGCGAGGATGCCCAGAAACGAGTGGTGTCCAAGCTTATTCTTTCATAATCTTTTTACTTCTTCGTGGTTTGATCAACGATAGCTGGCCCTCGTCATTGTCTTTTATCCTCTCAATATCGCGTTGCATGCGAAGCCTTGAGGAATTCTCATTGGTGTTGTAATGATAATAATCAATCGTGTCTTTGTTCACCCTGTAGAGCAACACATAAGTTTTTTGTGAAAGAAAAGCCACTGCAAGGGTAAGCGGCTTGCCCTTATTGATGGCTTTAAGTTGGGCGACTTCTTTTTTGCTCAGATAGTCGTTGTAAAGCATGACTACCAGAGAAGTTTTCCCATTTCGATCATGAAGGATGATATCAATCTTGTTGAGGCAGATATCAAACACCAGATTTTTGGGAAGAGTAAGATAGAACTCATTTGTAATGTCAGAAGAGAGGGAGAGTTTCTCCCTTAGTCTCTGCTGCATGTGTTCAGATAACCGATGGGCGATGGCGGCTTTTGTCTTGGGATGGGTGAAAAGATAGGTATCCTTGGTAAGCAAATCCCCAAGAGCTTCCTGAAAGGTTTCAAAAAGCACCATCGAGGTATAACGGTTGTCGACTCCAAATCGTTCCATCAATCGAATTGCACCTTCCAGTGCATTTGTGCCACCTGGGACAATGTTTGGAAAACTGAACAATACCTGGTCGCTTTTTCAAAGCATTTGGTGAATTTCTCATTGTCATCAGAACCGGTTACGGTCGCGGTAACAGTGCATTCCTTGAGCCAGGTGGGCACTTCTTCCCTTTTGACACCTTCAATGTCAAAACTGATATGTGTCCAATTGACCTTCATTTTGGTGGCAATACCCTTGAATGTCATAAAGAGACAACCGCTCAAGGCTCCTAGCAAATACTCATAGGGGCCTGAGGATTCTTTAAATTCATAGACATCGCCACTGGGAGTGGTGAACTGATAATGCTCCGGTACAAAATCTGCACGAACTCTTTTTTGACTGCTCATGAGCTTATAATACAGGTTTTTCGTCCGGTAGGCTAGTTGATTCCTCATGTTTATAGGGGTTCACATGTACCATGCAATGCTTGACTTCAGGGAACTCCTTCTCAATCACATCATGCACTTTCTGGGCAACCGCATGTGCTTGGTACAATCTGAGGTTTCCATCACAGGCAATCTCGACATCCACATAGGCACGGGCGCCAAATTCTCTGGTCTTGATATCATCCAAGGCTCGCACCCCATTAATATGCTCAATGGTTTCTCCAATCTTCTGGATTATTTGGGTGGGCAGGGCATGGTCGACCATCTTGTCGGTTCCATCCTGGAATACCTTGATGCCCAGACGGATGATAAAGACAGAGATTACGACGCTGGCAAGACTATCCGCAGGAAGGAATCCAAACCGGGCACCCAGGATGCCGATGATACCACCACTGGTGGCGAGCACATCGCTCAGGCAATCGCTGGCCGAGGCCCTAAGTGCGGTGGAATTAAGCTTCACTGCCCCTGCATGGTTGTAGATGTACATGATTAATTTGACAATAATTGAAATGACTGCCATTACAACAGCCAGCATCTCTGGTTTGGGAAAATTCTTGTAGGAACCTGTCACAATCGCCTTGATGCCTTCAAATCCCAAGGAAGCCCCAACTACAATGAAAAGCAGTCCGAGGATAATTGATGCCAGACATTCCAGCTTCTCATGTCCATATTGGTGTTCGTTGTCACTTGCTTTTTGACTCATCGAGACACCGATGATGACAATGATGTTGCTGATTACATCTGTGGCGTTATTCACCCCATCGCTGACCAAGGCAGCGGAAGACGCAGTGATACCAATGGTGATTTTCGAGATTGCCAAGAAGGAATTGCAGGCAATATTGATCAAAGAAATACGTTCAGCTAGCCTATTTTTCTTCATAGACGACTCCTGTGGTGAACAAAAACTGTCTCACAGGAAATATTCCTGCTGTTCTTTAAGAACCCAGCCCCACGGACATCGTCCATCGCCTGCTCAGTTTGCCCTGTAGTATAAATGCAGTGTAAAACCGTTGCCACTAAACTACTGTAGTATTTCCCAGTTGTCAAGACTAAAATGCGTGAGTTAAACATTTTATTCAGAGATAAGATAGGTTGTTTTCTTAGGTTTTTCTTGTTTTTTGGTTTCTAAAAGCCCGAGGGCTACAGCCACAAAACTGAGAGAAGGCGGTGGAGAAGGTGGCTATATTATCATAGCCGACACTTCCAGCGACCTCCCCAATGGTAAGCGCCGAGTTCCTTAAATAGACTTTCGCCTGTGTCATTTTCAGTTCACGTACTTTTTCTCCCGGAGCCATGTGATACAACTCTGTGCAAATACGAGAGAGATGGGAACGGCTGATGTGGGCTTCCTCGCAGAGCGTCTCTACTGGCCAGTTCTGGTCAATTTTCTTGGTGACGATTTCCCATAAGGAGACGAGTGCCAGTCGTTTCCTCTTGAGTTCAGGTCCTTCTGTCCATCCTAAATTCCGCTCAAGCGTGATTAAGAAAAGTTGTTCATAAAGTTCCATCGCCTCCTCGCTTTTTGAATCGAGGTAAAGTTCTTCCTGCATGATATGCAGAAAGTAATCCTTGAGGATTTCCGGATGGCTGATTCTGAGGGTCTCCCAGTCGAGGGCATCAGGCACGAACCTAGTAGTCGTGTCCCAGATTGTGAGCCAGATCATTTCCCATGGTTCCGGTCCGATGGTCTGCTCATGATGGCCTTGTCCGGAGGACCAGGAGATAAAGGCTTCCCCCGGTTCGGCGATGTGGGTGGTCCCATCTTCAAAGGTGAATCTTCCTCTGCCGCTGATAGTCAGCACCAAAACATGAAAACCTCGTTTTGCAATTCGCTGAAGCCAAAAATCCGTGCCAAGGATTCCATAGCCACCTTGCTTGATTTTTGCGTTTGCAAAAGGGGGTGCATCGATGATGAAGGAAGAGAGATGCCGTTTGTCAAAACCTTCAGGTTCATGAACTATTTCTCGAAGATACTGCATGGAGTAATTATGAAGTAAAAAAATAAAATTAATCCATATAATAATGAGACAAATTCAAAACTTTTTGGGTTATTCAATAGTTGTTTGTAACCAGATAATTATCTAAGATATCAAATAAAAATTGAAAATTGATGGAAATCTGGGTACTGTTTGTAGGATAAATAAAAAAACAAATCCTAAAGTTTTTCATTTTTAGGAGTAGAGAATGAATTCTTTTCCTTATGATCCATGGCAGAAATGCAAGACC
>JBAXZS010000289.1:0-3290 GCA_041670175.1 Sphaerochaetaceae bacterium
AAGGCCGTGGTGAAGAGCGCTTCATACAGACCTGCGGCAACCACTTGCAATTGTACGACAGCGGCTTCGCTTATTGCTTGGAACGAGCGAATCATACCGGTGACGGTTCCCAGGAATCCCAGGATTGGACTGACAAGAGCAATCAAATCAAGGAGATCCAATGGTTTTTCAAGCTTTCTGCTTGGTCTCTTTTCCTTTTTCCTGGTGAGTATTGTATAAGTGATAATTCGCTCGACAAGGATGACCAAGGTAGCAAGGAAAAGGGCGAAGAGCGGCCACATGACCGCTCCGCCTTTTTGCATGAGAGAGAGAAGGGTTGCATTTCCCATTAGAACTTCCAGTTTCCGCCAAGGCGGATTTTTGTTCCTGCACAAGGATAACTGCTTGAATACTTTACCGCATTGAACAAGTTGTCTATCGCAAGGTACAGGTCAAGAGTCTTTAAGACCTTTATTCCAATATTGGCATTTACGACAAAGGAATCGCTCTTGTCAATTTTACTGTTGGAATAATAATACGGGGAGAGATACTCCGCGTTCATCATTGCCGTCACCATACCAGAGGTGTAAGAGATTGATCCCTTGATGGTGTGCTGGCGATTGTAATTAATCTCGTATGCCTCAGCGAGACTATGGTTGGCGAGGTCAAATCCCCTGTTGAAGAGGTATCCAGCGGAGATAGTCAGGCTTTTCGTCAACGTCACAGAGAGGGTTTGCTCGGTACCTGCATAGAATGCATGGGAATTGTTCTTCGCGGTCCAAGATCCATAGATGTTACTTGGATCCACCGCCTCCCATGCGATTTGATCAAGGATATCTCTGACAAAACCGGTTCCGGTATAGGAGAAGGTTTCTCCCTTGAAGGTGAATCCCACTTCTCCGTTGAGGCCTTTCTCTGTCTTCAGGTTCTCATTACCGATCATATATCCCCAGGTGTCTTTGAAATACATATCGTAGAAGGTTGGAAGTCTCTCCGCGTACCCTGCATTCGCTGTTATTGACATTGTCGGGGTAAGGGTGAAAATGGCCCCAAGCGAAGCGTTGGGAGAGATGATGTTCTTATCACTCACGTAGGAGATGTTGACCATTGGATGTAGGGAGATGGCGCCCTTGTCCAGGTAGATTGCTCCATTGGCGTACAATTGAGGGACGACTCTTGTATGCTGTCCTGCATTGGTACTGTCAAGGTAATTGAAATCCATAGCTTCTCCTGCCGTGAGGGAGGCTGTCTCTCCAAAATTCCAGAATTCCTCAACCGAAGCGTTTCCCTTATATTTATTATGGGTGCTTTCCTCAGGGGAATCCTCATTACTGTAATAGGTCTTTCCATAGGAGAAACCTACATTTGCATTGACCTTGTTCATTCCAAGGAAATCAAGATTGGAAAAAACGGCAGTGTTCGCTGTGGAAAGGAAGGTGTCCTTTTGATACGCCTTAGGGGTGGGGTAGGAAGTTGTCCCGGAGACTCCGACCTTTTGGTATGAACCAAGGTTATGGGAGGACAGGGTGATGTTTTCCCCTATGGTGCCATCGAGGTTCATTCCCCCATGGAACCCATACAAAGCCGAGTTTGTCCTAAGGGAGCGAGTTGTGGCAGTGTTGGTCGCGAGATAGGTGTACCCATTGTCCGCATACACGCCACCGGCATTTGCCAGTACTTTCCATGTATCAGATGCATGAGAATACGTGAGGTCAAGCTTCTGGCTATCAACCAGACCCCTCCAGTTTTGTTTGGTTGTCCCCTCACTGACATATTTTTCCGGGAGATAGGAACCGTTCTCCAAGGAAACGGTCCATGGTGTATCAGAGGATTCTCCCTTCTTGGTAATAATATTGATGATACCACCCACGGCGCTGGTTCTGGTGAGGTTGCCGGCTCCGCTCTTGATAATTTCAATGTGGTCAATCATATTTACCGGAATGGTGTTCAAATCTACGATTTCGTTATGTGCGGAAGTAATCAAGGTTCCATCAAGATAGACCAGCGTTTCGGCGGAACTTGCTCCTCTGATTTGTGCATGCTGCTCTGTCCCTAACCCGCCATACGTGGTACCTGTCACCCCCAATGCTGTATTGAGCAGGTCCATTGTCGACTCTGGTTTCAAGGTCTCGATTTGTTCTTTGGTGATAACCGTGACAGTGGATGCTGTGTTCACCTGGGCATCACTCAGTTTTTCCTCTACGATTTCCAGCACTCCTGCTGTTCCTAGATCCGTGTAGCCCTGGTCTGCAAAAATTGGCATAATGCAGAGTACCAGGACCATAAAAAAGATTCCGCGCTTCTTCATGGAAGGCCTCCAAAAATGTATTTTGCTGACTAGGTGGATAGGAAACGACGAGCAGGGCTGTCTCTTTTTCCACGAAGATATGATTTGGAGACGTCTCCTGGCTTACGACGTACCCTACTAGTAGACCTTCTCGCATTCAATAATGCAATGGTTTTCTACATTTGTGTCGATTACAGTGGCGGGACCGTCGGGGAATCTCACCCCGTTCCGTTATTCCAAACCCAGCAACTTCATACTATTGGTTTGTACTGGTTTTGGTCAATGCAGATACTTATAAAGCACTTGCTTGAGTTTGCCGACTTCAATTGGTTTTTCCAGATGTTCATACATGCCGGCTTCCCTTGATTCCTCTTTATCTTTTGGAAATACTGAGGCGGACATGGCCACGATGGGTATGCTTTTTGCATCCGGGTGTGAACTATTGCGTATTTCCCTTGAGGCTTGCAATCCATCAAGCTCTGGCATTTGGATATCCATGAGAATCATGTTGTAATATCCTACTTCAGATTTTTTAAACATGGCAAGGGCCTGCGCCCCATCCCTGGCGAGCTCCACATTAAGCCCCAGGGGGGTAAGCACTCGTGTGACAATGATTGAACTTAATTGATGGTCCTCGGCAAGCAGGATGTTCTTTCCTTCAAGGCAGGAGAGGTCTTTGTCTTGAACAGGATTGTCGATGAGGGCATCCTGCTTCCGATCCGCCACCACAAGGGGAAGAATAACGATGAAGGCAAGCCCTTCTTCCTCTTTGTTTGTATAAGTAAGCTGTCCTCCCATCATTCCGATCAGGTTGGAGGCAAGGGTAAGGGCTATGGTCTTCCCTTCGGTTTTCTCTTTGGGTACGGAAGGCTGAAGCAATTCTTTTATTTCTTCCTCCCGATACCCTTGCGTACTGGAAATTGTTATTTCCACTATATCCTGATCCTTGGCCGAGGTAATTTTCTTTGTGGTATTCACTTTGCCTTGGGGTGGGGTAAGATCCAGCATACTGTTCAGGAGATTG
>JBAXZS010000290.1:0-3277 GCA_041670175.1 Sphaerochaetaceae bacterium
AAGACCCAAAAGCGAAATGATCAAACCCGAAAAACCAAAGAGACCGAGGGGAAGACCAAGGAAAAATGCAGTTGCCCAAGCTACTGTAAACTAGCTATAGTCCGTTTTTTTGGGAAACTTTTATTATATACAGTATAATATTTCGTAAATAATTTACTAACTCGTTATTATAAACATATTTATACCAATATTTTACGTGAATAGAGAACAAAGCGCTCAGATTAGAGGAACATCATGTCTGAAGAACAGCTGAGCGTCACTTATCCGTCAACAGTAATCACACCTCATTGATATTCTCTCGTATTTTGATAATACATCGGGTAATATGGTCTTTTATCTTTCTCTTCCCTTCTTCCATCAGATAGGAAAAGAGCAAAGTCGCACCCAAGTACCCCTGCTCGACGGGTTCCTGGCAGATAGTGAAGTCTATCAATCCTTCCTGCACATATTTCTTGGTCGCCGGGATCACGTCAAAGGCAATGACATGTATCGGTAATCCAAGTTCATCCACCGCTCTGCAGGCACCTTCGACTCCGGCGGCCGCAATAAAGACAGTGGTGATCCCTGGTTTTTCTTGCAATCGTCTCTTGGTTTCCAAATACGAGCACTCGTCATTGTCGTTCGATGCAAAGATATCATCAACCGAAAAGGGAAATTTCTTTTCACAAAGACATTCCCTGAAACCACGAATTCTTTCCATGTGTCCAGGAATATTGAAGGAACCAGTAATCATGAGGAACGTTTGCTGCTTGTGCTCGGTCATTGCAAAAAGCCCTGCGGCGGTTCTCCCTGCAAGATAATAATCAGGGCCGACATAGCAGATGGCCCGCACATCATTGACTCTTGTGTTCACCATCACCACAGGAACACCTTTGCTTATCACCGTATTGATACTATTTTGAATTTCAGGGACGTCCATGGTTGTCAGGCACATCCCCGAGCAACCATCCCGAAACATGGTTGCAATCATCCTCGCATGCTCACTAGAATCAAAACCTTTGACATGGTAAAGACGTATCGAAACATTGTAATCGGACAATTCGGATTCCGCCTTCTTGAAACCGACGATTACATCAGCGAAAAAGGGATTACCAATATCAGGAAGCAAGCAGCCAAGGATGATTTTTTGCTTTCGAGCGGCAAGAATTTTGCCTGCCTTGTTTGGTACATAGCCTAACTCATCGGCGATTGTCTGTACCCGAAGGGCGACATCGAATTTAACTCCCTTGCGATTATGAAGCACGCGATCAACCGTCCCCCGCGACACTCCTGATTTCTTTGCGATATCCGTAATCTTAATCATTCTTTCATAGTCTGCTTGACAGGAAAATATGTCAATTAAAACTTTTGTGTGCGTGCACGAATTTTGAAAAATCAATATATGTATAAAAAAAACAGCACAAGGAGTCTTTTGGCTCCTTATGCTATGAATCCAGGAAAATATCTTACCCTACTTCTTCTTGATTACAGATACACCAGTATCCATATAGGCAGGAGAAACCTTCTCCCCTTTCAGAACCTTCATCGCGGATTTCATTCCTTCATATCCCATCGTCTGAGGATTCTGAGCCATTGCACAAAGCAAATACCCCTTATCAATCAATGAGAGGATCATGTCGGATTTATCAAAACCAACACCGATAACTTTGTTTCCTGCTTCCTGAATCGCATTGCCAACTCCTACCGTAGACCCTTCGTTTGCACCAAACAGTCCCACAACTCCCTGGGTGATGAAATTGGCGCTCATGTCCTTTGATACAGCGGCATCTCCATTGCAATACTGAGTCTCCAAAATGGTGTAAGCGGTTCCTTCAAAAACCTTGCGGAATCCTTTCTCACGTGCCACAGTTGAAGCGGTTGAAGCATTCACGTTGATCACTCCAATTGATCCTGCGCTTACCCCTTTTGCTTTCAATGCTGCCAACATTTCCTTACCTGCTGTTGAACCAGCAGCTTCGTTGTCAGTCGCCAGTGTTTGTTCTGCAGGATAATCAGCCGCACTATCAACATAAATAATCTTCACCCCTGCTGCAGTTGCTTCCTTAAGTGCGGAAGTTACTGCGGTTGGTCCATTTGCAGCAATCAAGATTGCATCGGCACCACCAGCAACAGCATTGTTAACACATTCAATCTGCTTGTTGTCATCCTTGATATCAGGAGCAAGCCAAGTGTAATCAATTCCTCCAAGCTCAGTAACAGCTTTCTGGCATCCTTTATCCACATTCACCCAATGCTGGTCCATCTGATCCATGGTAATAAGATATACCTTCTTATTGCCTGTCTTCTCTGTCTGACCTTGGGCGAATCCCGCCGCTGAAACCAATAATGTAAAAACCAAGACACACATTACTTTTTTCATTTCTCTTCTCTCCTTTTTTCAAACCACTTTCGCAGTTCTTTTTTTCTTGATATTTTCAATCCCTTTCCCTTGTTGCCTCTGACGATAACATCCAAGAGAACAGAAACCACCACAATGATGCCAATAACAATATTTCTGATTGCAATCGGAGCACCAACAAACTGCAAACCATTCTGCAACACTCCCCAGATAGAAGCACCAATGACGGTTCCGAAAAGCAGTCCTTGTCCTCCAAGAGTCGAGACTCCGCCTATTACTGATGCGGCAACAGCGTACAACTCGTAAGAAGTACCAGCATCCATGGTGCCCATGCCACTTGTCGCAGTAGTAATCAGGCCGACAACGCAACAGACAGCTGAGGAAACCATATATGCTTTGAGCGTGGTGCCAACGACAGATACCCCGGAAAGTCTTGCCGCCTCAATATTTGACCCGACGGCATATATATGTCTGCCAGTTCTTGTCCTTGTCAGAATAAAATTGCAAACCAACCAAATAACTGCTGCAATCCAAATAGTGTTGAACAATCCCAAAGTCTTGCCATAATAGAAAAAATTCCTGAATCCTTCTGCAGCAGGACCTATGGAATCAGTGTTGTAGTTATGATTGGCGATCTGAGCGATACCACGAGCTATGGTCATAGTACCTAAAGTACCAATGAAAGATGGCAACTTGCACCAAGCGACTAGCAAACCATTCGTAACCCCAACAGCCAAGGCACAGATAAGTGTTATCACCACAGCACCCAGGGGATTCATGCCCTTGGTCATCAAGGTCGCACTAATCATGCAGCACATTCCAACCACGGAACCTATGCTTAAATCAATCTGTCCGATAAGCAAAACATATGACTGTCCGATTCCGATAAGGAGAATCGGAGCAATCTGCCTGAGTAAATTTGAAACGTTACGGGAAGAA
>JBAXZS010000291.1:0-3274 GCA_041670175.1 Sphaerochaetaceae bacterium
CACGACCTGGAAGTTGAAGTTCAAAGATTTCACAGCGCCATAGGACGCACCCTGAGAAGCGCTAGTGAACAGCACGGGCATGATGTCAACATCGAGAGGCTCACCTTCGACGGGTTCCCTTCCAGACCAGTCAATCATGATGAGCTGCTTCGGAGTGGAAATCTCGGTCTCGACAAGAGCATCAGCCTCGCCCTCACCACCAGCGGTTGCCTTGATGGTATGATAGAACTGTGCCTTGAGCGCGACAGTCGGCGAGTCATTGGTGTCCATGCCGTTGAGTGTGCCGGTCTTGCCGACAAGACCATCGCTGAGGAAATCAGACTCATCATCGATATCGGTGGTGGCATCGACGGATGTCTTGGTCGCATCAAGGGTCTTGTCACGGACGAAGCCCAATTTCGATGTGGTCAAGGGAACTACCGAATCACCTGCGGCAAGTGCGGAGACTGCCTTCGAGCAGAGAAATGCACGTCCAATGCTCGGCCCTGTGGGGATGAGTGAGGATGCATCACGGGTAAGCACATAATACCAAACGCCTTTTGCCAATGCACCGGTTATGCCGGTAATGACAGTACCTTTTGCGAGGGAATACGCAATCGCGTCTCTTCCCGTAGTCTTTCCATTAGCCATATAAAATCTCCTTCTACAAAATTACGTCAAGGTCGAGGCCTTGCCTGTCGAGGTCGGTCATTGGATTGAATTTGACCACAAAGAGAAACGCCAGACGATTGCGCTTGTCGTCATCCTTGCGTGTCATGTCCATTGCCGACACGATGTGTATCATCCCAATATCTATACCCTCAAGGAATTCCCTGATGACATCGGCATACCGATTGATATATTGTTTAGTCCCTTCCGAGTCAGAGTCCCTGAGCAACGCATCAACTGTAATCTGCACCATAGGTGGCTCGTTATCCTCAAACCCGTTTTGGTAGACACCGCCTCCAAGACAGTAGACACCCAAGGTGCGGTCAAGCACGTTCGGATTATCCGGTATGTACTTCTGCACCGGCCCGGTCATGGAATATGCCGCAAATCCATCAAGACCATTGTCCGCAAGCACCGTGTTCAGTTTGAGGTAACATGCGTTGTAGATGGTAATGATCGACCGCGATATATACTTCCGGTTGCTGTCAATCGGCATTCAGCTCCTCCTCGGCCAATATGGCCATCTCCGCCTCCGCCTTCGCCACATGCTTGGGAACAACCCCCTCAACAAGTGGCGGTAGCTTCGCGGTCATGATATACAACCCCGGTCTCCCGTTCGATGTGGCATGTTCGTACAGGTTCATCGGATACGAGGAAAGATATGCCCTTTTCTTGCTCGGTCTTTTTGATTCAAGCGAGTAGTTTATGAGCCTATACCCACGCGCATCCACAAATCCTTGGTCACCACGCATCGCAAGAGGAGGCTTACCCTCCAATGCCCTGAGTGGTGAATTGTACCGAAGCATGCCAGTAGTACTGTCAAAAAACTTATCCGATGCGATCTTCCTTGCCTCACGGGCGATTCCGGCGACAATCCCGATACCGTATGCATTGTATTTGGTTTCAAGCTGTTTCATCTTCACGTAGGTAAGCCCAAGCTGGGACATATCGACATGCACATAACTGCTCATTACCAATCCTCCGCAATCTCGGGATCTGAGGTCCCTACATCTCCGACATCGGAACCCAGAGCCTCGTCATCATCACCCACCACGGTATCCGCAACAGGAGAAGCTTCCTTGGCGGTAAGATAGACAATCAGCGGGTCTTTCCCCGTAATCTTGAGGACTCCATACAAGGTATCCTCAACGATAAACCGCATCGCACCGTAATTCTCCTTGGCAACGATGGAAGGGATTGCGGACTTCGCAATGGTAAGCGTCCTCGTCATGAGAGGCTCATCGGTTGTCAGCCTGCCATCCACTTCCTTTCGTGACCATCCTTCGGAATAAATGGCGTTCACCGCAAAAGACTGGTCTCCATACAGCAAAGTGACAGGCTCGGAAAATTCCTCGCCCCCACCCACTATCTGGTCCCATTCCTCAGTATAGAACGCCATCATTCCACCTCACATCAAGCGTTCACAAGCACGTTCGCGCTCAACCAAGTATCCAAGGAGACCGGTGCGGCGATCGGGGCCATCTGGACGATGACCTTGGTGCCATAGGGGAATTCATTGGATTTATCGACAAGCGCAAGCGTCTCAGCTGGTACATAAGCCGCCATTCCATTCGGTCCCTTACCCTCACAAGCGGCATACATGAATCGTCCCATGTTATTGCTGTTTGCAAGGATCACGGTTCCGGCAGGAAGCATGTCGGTGGGAGTTCCCTCCACGTCATACTTGGATGAGTAGGTAAAAATCCTGATAGCACCAATACCTGGAACCATAATGAGTCCACCATCAGTAACACCGGGATAACCCGCAAGTGCAGAGGCGGTGAGAGTACCAAGGGAGAAATTCCTGATGTCCATCGCCTTCTGCACCGCGGCATCGTTAATCATCAGCTTGTGCACATCGGGAGTGACAACCATGCTGTTTGGCAGAACACCGCTCTTGGTGAACACAAGATTCGCCCATGTGTAGATATTGCCAAGGATATCAACACCAGTCCCGCCGGAGGTGTCCCACTTCACAGCGGGGTGCACACCGATAAGACTGCTATCAATGTCATACACAATCTTGGTACCATCCACCATTGGCACTTCTCCATTCAGAAGCACTTGGGCCGCCATAAGCTCCTTGGTACGCTCAAAATGCTTCTCAATGTTGGTCTGCTTCTCGGCAAGGACCATGAGAGCTTTTGTGTTGTCGTCGAACGGATTCTCGGCGCTCTCACCGAAAGCAAGGGTGCCAAGGTCATCAAGGGTGATATCCGATTGTTCTGCGTAGTAAGGAGGCTCGTAAATACTTCTAGAATACCCATCGGTACCAAGAACCTGAGTCGGCTCGCTTCTACGCCGGATGGAGGTCGCGACCTTCTGCCCCGCCCTCTGCACCTCAATGGTCACATAGCGATATCTTGAGACGACAGGAGCGTTTCCGAAAAAGAAATTTCGGAGGAAATTGCTAATCGGGTGCTCCTGACGATACATTGCGTGGACCTGCAACAGTCCGGTTGTCAGCAAAGGATCATAAGCCATTGTATCCCTCCTTATTCAGTGATTGCGTTCTTGATGTAAATACCAAGAGTACGCAATTCATCTTTGCAGTTTGCGACTACCACACCGTCTTTTGCGGTGATGGAGTTCTGGTCGAACAGGCCCCTGAGATACACGAACGAGC
>JBAXZS010000292.1:0-3271 GCA_041670175.1 Sphaerochaetaceae bacterium
AATGGATTGTAATGTTTTCCCATGGTTCAAGTAGACTCCTTTCCGTTGGTGAAGTCCATCTTTTAAGCATCTGGTGACAGACTTTTTTTCACCTCTTTGTGTCTACTTTTACGATAGCATCAATCCTTTGGTTGAATCTTTGGAATCCTTTTCCTCACCTTCTTGAATATGCCGCCAGATAGTGTCAACAGAATCAAAAAACCATCAAGATTATTCCTCGGATGAAATTAGCGAAAGCACCTCTCTCTTGAAAACTCTACGCCGAATAGTTTAACCCGATGGCAATTTGATTGAACGCTACGGCAATTGGGTTCTGTGCGTTTTGCCCATCTCAAAGATATCCGTGAAAAACCGTTTTTTGCCCAATTTGATATCTTTTCCCAAGGCCCTTATTCCCCGGAAAATGAGCTATCCTAAGCCTTTTCATAGCCCCATTAATGAGAAAACGCCCTCTGTCAAAAGGACGTTTTCTCTGAAACTCTTGGAAATATGGGCAATGATCGGTTTTTACCAGTATTCCTTAGGTGGAATCTTTGGAATCCTTTTCCTCGTCCGGGAAAACCTAGGATCATTTCTTCTCTTCTTGCCAACCACACAGCCCTTTTCCATCAACAGCAACTTTCGCACACTATCAGGATCAGGCCAACCACTTCATAAACAGTGTTTCCTTAAGTAATTCTGCATAAGACAATGTATCGACTTCCGGATGAAATTCACCAAGGTCTCCAGATAAAAAAAAGCAAGAAGATTTATACTTCTTGCTCCAAAACAAATAGCAGGGAAGGGACTCGGACCCCTGACCTTCGGGTTATGAGGTCAGTATAGAGGGCAGAAACCATGGTATAAACGATTTAAAATACTTCACTAATTTATTCTCCTGAAAAAATTTAATAGACAATAATAGACAGATTTGCTTTTTCCTGAATTTCTAGAATCAGTAAAAGACCGCCCCTCCTTCATATCGGCCATTCTCACTTCATCTCCGATGCTTGTTTCAAACCAGCTAGAAACCCCTTCAGCAACAGCCTCGATTTCTCATCCAAGGAAACAACCTGATCCATAAGGTATCTTGTTTCCTTGTCCTTCACCCCAAATACGCCATATGCCTTCTCCCTTTCATCACAGGAAAAAGAACGCGCAGTTATGGTTAGGGTGTCTTGAAACTACCTTCCACTAGTCTTATTGTTTGGGATAAAGATGATGTACAATCGGGTGAGGATACATGATGCTACAAGAAAGTAATAGAATTGAATTCAAATCAGAACTGAATGACAAACTCGAGAAAGAGGTTGTTGCGTTCCTCAACAATCACGAGGGAGGAATCCTGTACATCGGCCTCGACGACAATGGGAAGCCTGTTGGCCTGAAAGACCTCGACGCCCTCCAGCTGAAGATCTCAGACAGAATCAAGGACAACATTTCTCCTAGCACTTTGGGATTGTTCGATATCGTCACAGAGGAAATCGAAGGAAAGCAGGTGGTCAAGGTCCTTGTGTCCAGCGGACTGGAGAAACCCTATTACATCAAACGGAACGGCATGTCTCCGCTCGGCTGCTACAAGAGAGTCGGGACTTCAACCCTCCCCATGACAACCGCCATGATCGACGACCTCTATTCAAGGCGGATACATACGACGCTCAGGAACATCAAAGCTCCCCGACAGGATCTGCATTTCGCCCAGTTGAGAATCTATTACCAGGGAAAGGGTTTTGAGCTTAACGACCAATTCCTCAATAGTCTCGAACTGTATACCGAAGATGGGAAATTCAACTATGTCGGATACCTTCTTGCCGATGAGAATGCCGTTTCCATAAAAATCGCGAAATATGGGGGTACTGATAAGGTGGATCTCATGGAGAACAATGAATACGGGTATTGCTCCATTGTGAAGGCAACCTACAGCGTTCTGCAACGGCTCCAGGTTGAGAACACGACAAAGGCAAGGATCACGAGCACCATCAGGGAAGAGAAGAGCCTTGTCGATCCTGTGGCGCTGAGGGAGGCAGTCATCAATGCTGTCGTCCATAGCGACTACTCACGGGAGATTCCCCCGGTCTTTGAGATATACTCCGACAGAATCGAGATCACGTCCTACGGCGGCCTGATTCTTGGCCAGAGCAAGGAAGACTTTTTCTCCTGCAGAAGTGTGCCAAGGAACAGGGAACTGATGCGGGTGTTCAAGGATCTGGGCTTAGTAGAACAACTTGGTTCCGGAATGAGCAGGATACTGAAGGCCTACGACAGGTCCGTCTTCAGGATTTCCGATCATTTCATCCAAGTAGTATTTCCTATCGACAATACAAATGAAGGGATAAATGAAGGGATAAATGAAGGGATAAATGAAGGGATAAGCACTCGAGAAAAGCAAATCCTGAATCTTGTAAAGGACAACCCGGAAGCGACAAAAGGAACTATCGCTCAGAATTTGGGGGTTTCGTTAACGACTGTCGAGCGCGCTTTTGGCAATCTGAAAAAGAAGAAGCTCATTGAGAGGAAAGGATCCTTGAAAACTGGTTGCTGGGTCATACCTCCTCCTCACGTTACATCCGAATAATTCTCCATCCGTCTGACCGCGCTATACAGCGGGGAACGACGGAGTGCAATTTAGGAGGTGCTTACAGAAGCGTCAGCTATATTCGGCTTTGGTTATTATTGATTGACAGGCAATTGAAAAAGACCACTAAAAATCACTGGACTGAGCAACAATACTGTTGCCAAGTTGAGCAAAGACGAATACATCTCAATGGAGAGCTCAGAGTGTATCTGTGATGGTTTCGACTGAAATTATACTAAGACCAGGTTTTGGACAGGAGATTAAAAAATTAACGAATGTTTGCTACCTTATAAGAAGGGGGTGAAGACATTTTCTTGGACTCGACAAGGAGAAGGGAATGTATTCATACGAAGAAAGGAAGAAAGCCGTTGAGCTTTACATACAGTTTGGGCTAAGCCCTCTGTCAAGAAGTTTTTGAATTACGCATAAAAAAGTCTAGAAAAAAAGGAATCCCTTGATTGTTTCCTTAATCTGACCCAATACTACAAGTTTACAAACATTTAGGAATAGTCGAGTGCTTCTCTTCTTTTCCTCGTCCGGGAAAACCTAGGATCATTTCTTCTCTTCTTGCCAACCACACAGCCCTTTTCCATCAACAGCAACTTGTGCACACCATCAGGATCAGGCCAACCACTTCATAAACAGTGTTTCCTTAAGTAATTCTGCATAAGACAATGTATCGACTTCCGGATGAAATTCACCAAGGTCTCCAGATAA
>JBAXZS010000293.1:0-3263 GCA_041670175.1 Sphaerochaetaceae bacterium
AATCAGGAAGCAAGGCGGTGAGCCCCAATTCCAACGGATAGAACAAAACCAGGAGAGACGTGGAGAGGAAAGTGATGAGTCTTCCTGTCTGGGCAAATACCACGGGATAATTATTGCTCTCACTACGCTTGAGAAGAGGAAACAGCACGACAGATATCTGATTGAGGAATTGCACAATGCTCTGGGTGGTAACCATGGCAAAGCTCACCATGCCAAACATCTCGATGTTCCAGTTGCGCTCGACAGCAAATTGGATGATTCCAATCAGAAGCATGCTGGACACAGTTGCGAAGGTTAACTTGTAACCAACATGGAAATTCTCTTTGGCTTCCTTGATGTTGTCCCTAAGACTTATTCCTTTGGAAAACACGATACCATGGCAACTTATGAGAATCATCACCAAGGTGACCCCTTTTGCAAGCAAGTCGGCAAAAATCAAAGTCTCGACCGTCCTGTGACCAAAAATCAAGAGGATTATGGTAAGGAAAGCACAAATCATCCGCTCTGCAACCAAATTGTTGGCATAGGTCCTCACCCTTCCCGAAGCCTGGAGAAGAAATTGAAAATAGACTCTGGGAAGAAGCACTATGCAGTTGATCCCCGCAAGCATCACTACGGTACGTTTGCCTCCTTTTCCCAAGGCAAAACTCGCACCTATTATGGCAAGACTGACAAACAATTCGAAAAGACAATATAACCAGAACTGACTGTGGAGCCGCCTGGTATCCAATTCGGAGTAATCCTTTCCTCCATTACGAAGGTAGATACCATCGACCCAGCCAAAATGGAAATAAAGAATATAGGTAATATAAAACACATACAGTTGCCAATATCCAAACTGGGTTATCCCCACAAGACGAGGAATCAAAAGTCCTGTAAGAGTAGAGACGGTGACATTTACTATATTAGCCAAAAGCGAGAGGGAGAATTTCTTCATCGCCGTATGCAGGTTCGTTTTCACAGAAGCATTGTGATATGAGATTCAGCGTTAGTCAACCAGTGATTATCATCTGAATCTTGGAGAATCGCTACCAAGGATTCCCTTCGGGAAAATTTACTTATTCCCATAAAAAGAGATAAAAATGATTTATCCCTTTTTTGTAATCAGGATATTACTAATATAAAGAAACCTTGGTATCCCTACCCCATCCGGATCTCTGACCTGAAAGCCTGCCAACGCAAGCTCAACAGATTTCTTCGGTGCCAGAGATCCGTTGTTGTTTGCCTTCTGCTCCAAGTTGTCCGCCATCAAAAGGAAACTCGGTTTCTCCCTGAATTCTTGACAAGGTAAAGGGATCTGTCGGCCTCTTCTATCAACTCTTTTTCATAGTCGGCATCAAACTCAGGGAAGGAGGTCCCTCCGATACTTACCGTAATATGAATGCTTTGTTCACCATAGGAAATCCGTTTTTCCTCGATCATGCGCCGTATCTTTTCACCAATTTCCTTGGAATCAGAACGAGAGGCCCCAAGCAACACGAGCATAAACTCATCACCTCCAAGACGTACGATGATATCACCCTCTCTCAATTGGGCACGAGCAGTGAGGGCTACGGTTTTGAGAACGCGGTCACCAACCGAATGACCATAGGTGTCATTGACTTGTTTAAAGTTATCGATGTCCATCATCAAAAGTCCCATCGAAGTATTCTGCTTGACAGCCCTGACAAATTCCTCATGGAGACGAGCAATCCCAAAACGACGGTTGTAGACCCCTGTGAGGGGATCGATGGCAGCAAGTCGTTGCACCTGGTCATGGGCCAGGGAATTGTGCAAGGCCAGGGAAAGGCTCTTCCCAAACAAATCAAGGTCCTCGCACATCTCTTTCTCAAAAGCCACAGTAGACGCCAGAACGATAATACCCAAACCTACTTGTTTATAGAGAATGGGCTCGACAATAATCTGCCGGGGAGGAAAGGAGGTCAGCACACCATCAAGCATGATATCCTTGGGGATATCGATTATACTTCGTTTTAAAATCTGCAGGGTGTCAAGTACAAGAGGATTGGAACTCAAGGAATTGGCATTAGTCAATCCTATAGCACAATGTATGTTGAGCTCACCTTCCTCTTCCACCAATATAGCCCCGGCCTGCGCCTTGACCATCTCAAGAAGATAAACCAAAGCATCATGGCAAAGCCCATCGATTTCAAGATGACTGGTAAGCATTTGTGTGTAGGTACGGATATTTATTTCAGTCTGCAACGATTTGGCAAGGGTATCGGCAAGACTATTAAAGGCCTTTGAGCTCTCTCCAATGGCATCCTCGGAATCCACGGGAATATGACATTTCAGGGAAGAACAGTCAAAGGTCTCAGCCTTGCCAGAGATCCCTTTCAAATACTTCTCGATATCTATCATATGTCTTGATAGGTCTGAAAGACGGGAACCGACAATATGTTTGGCAAGGTTGATGTTTACAAAACCAACAAACAAACCCGCAATCATACAGACCAAAAAAAACCACCAACTAAAGGTGATTTCACGAGGAATACCTAATTGGAACATAAAGAAAGGGAAAACCAATCCTACCAAAATGCCAAAACCCATCATCCATATGGCAAGATCGGAAAAAACTTTTTTCGTTAACCTAATCATTTTCTGATGCTCTACCTCAAGGGAAGACCCTAAGTTAGATATTTCTTTCTGTCAATAGAAAAACAAAGAGTTTAAATCAAACTCACAAATTTATTTCCAAAGAAAAGCCCTCAATTCAAATAGTACTTATTTGATAAGCAAAAGTAACTGAGAGAAGTTGTGAGGCTTGATGAGGATAGACCATGCATAATGGTTACAGGAATGAGCCACAAGACTCTAAGAAACACATACCCTCTGCTATTTTTTCATCCTTATGTTGCAAGTCATCAAAGGGGGTGTGTTTTCCTGCAAAAGAATACCAACCCCGGGAATGTTCCACTCCTCGACTTTCAAATCATGCTCTTAATAGGAGTGTATCCTGAATTCCTGTTCTATCTTGAGAAATAGTGGGAGGCATGCTGTTCGATTTATCTTGATTTATCAAGGAACGGAATGACTTTATCGACCAATTGCTATTACCAAAGGCTCCTGCAAAATTGATTTTATCAGGTAAGTTGAATTGACGTTGAACCCTTGCTATATTATGCAGTATGAAAGGTGCGTTCATCTATGTGAAAACCGGTAAGGGCCACTTTGTCCCCGCAAAAGCTCTTGCTGATGCTATGATACACATGGGCTATGATGCTGTCATCGCCGACTTATTTGAGATCTGCGATGCTCCTTTA
>JBAXZS010000294.1:0-3244 GCA_041670175.1 Sphaerochaetaceae bacterium
AACACCATCGATGAGTTTGTCACCTATTGCAAGGCGCATCCTGGTGAGGTCTCCATTGGAAACTCAGCCCCTGGTTCTGTTTGGCACATCGATGCTGGGCTTTTGGCCAACGAGACTGGCATCAAAGTAAAGCACATTCCGTTTGAAGGTGCCGCTGGTGCTGTCACCGCTCTTGCTGGCGGACACATCCAGGCCGTTACCGTATCTCTTGCTGAGGTCAAATCCCAGTTGGATGCCGGCAATTTGAAAGTTCTCGGTGTCATGGATGAGAAGCGCCCTGAGGCCTACCCCAACATCAAGACTTTCAAGGAACAGGGGTATAACATTACTTATTACACTTGGAGAGGCCTTGCCCTTCCCAAGGGGGTGGATCCTGCCGTTAAGCAGATTCTGGTTGATGCCTTTACCAAAGCAGAGAACAGCCCTGAATTTGTCGCTCAGGCGAAGAAGCTGAATCTTAATCTTGCATATCTGAATCCTACCGACTTCACTGTTTTCCTTAAGGATAACTATGAGGCTGTTACCAAGACTTTGCAGGAAACCCATCTACTTGATTAGTTGCTAGTATTTACTGATGGGGCAGAGGATACCCTCTGCCCTTTGCTTTGTTTTTAGGGGGCGTTGTCGTGAAGAAAGCGAATATTATCGCAGCAATCATCGGGATGTTGTTCTCTGTTGTTGCTTTTGTCTTAACTTTTACTTTTAAACATTTTAAAAATGTGCCTGTCGGACCTGAGTTCTTTCCTCGGTATCTTGCTGTCGGCATGTTTATCTGTTGTGCCGTGCTACTGCTTCAAAATCTGAAAGTGACCAAGGACAACAATTATCCAGCCAAGACCCTTAGCCTGAGGGATAAGGGTATGCAGAAAATGCTCATTGGTGTGGGAATTGTCCTTCTTTATGCATTATTATGGAATGTCCTGGGGTTTCTCCTCATTTCCCCATTAGCCTTGTTCGCCATGATGTATCTTGTGGGTATGCATAAATACCTTAGGATGGGTATTATTTCAATTGTCGCCACTGTTGTGGTGTTCTGCATATTCAAGTTTCTGCTTGGTATCGAGATGCCTATGGGCATCTTGGAATAGGGGGCAAGGAATATGGATTTTGGTTTGATGCTCTCAAGTTTTGGTCAGGTATTTTTGCCTCAAAACATTTTGTTTGTGTTTATTGGTGCCATAGGAGGAGTCCTTATCGGCTCGATCCCTGGTCTTACCTCTACGATGGGTATTGCCCTCTTGGTCCCCTTTACCTATGGAATGGACTTTATCCCGAGCGTGGGTATGCTTCTTGGCATCTTCTGTGGTGCGATGTATGGAGGCTCGATTTCCGCCATATTGATTCGTACTCCGGGAACTCCTGCGGCGGCGGCTACAATTCTTGATGGATACCCCATGGGACAGAAAGGAGAGGCGGGAAGGGCATTGTCAATCAGTTTGTTCAGTTCGTTCTTTGGTGGCTTGATAGGTGCGCTTCTCATGACGTTTCTTTCTCCTTTTATTTCCAAGATGGCCTTGAAGTTTGGGCCTGCGGAGTTTTTTACTCTTGCCGTGTTCGGGCTATCGGTCATCATCTCCATTTCCGGCAAGTCCCTGGTCAAGGGCCTGATCACCGCTTTATTCGGTCTGTTGATTTCAACCGTTGGCATGGATAAGACCTGCGCTTATCTCAGGTTCTTCAGGTTCCAAGGGTTTTATGATGGTATTCCTTTTATCCCGGCCCTTATCGGCTTGTTTGCCATTTCCGAGGTGTTCACCAATTTCGAGCATATGCTCGCAAGTCAGAAAGTAAAGACCAAGATTGCCCATGTGTTGCCTTCATGGAGCGATGTCAAGACAATTTCGCGGGCGGTGGTCACCGGCGGGCTCATAGGAACCTTCATTGGTGCCATCCCAGGGGCGGGGGGGGATATTTCCGCATTTGTCTCCTATAGCGAGGCAAAGAGGGTAAGCAAGCATCCTGAGAAGTTTGGTACAGGTATTCCTGAAGGTGTCGCGGCGGCGGAGAGCGCCAACAACGGGTGTAGTGGAGGGGCCATGATTCCTATGCTTAGCCTAGGAGTCCCAGGAGACTCGAATACCGCTGTTCTTATGGGTGCTTTCATCATGCAAGGCTTTCAGCCTGGCCCTATGATGTATGTCGAGCATCTGGATATTGTGTATGCGGTTTTCGCTTCTTTGATTGTTGCCAATTTTGCCATGCTGTTGGTGGGCATGTGCGGAGTGCGGACCTTTGCCAAGGTCATTTCCTTGGAGCGGAAGGTGTTGATTCCTATCATACTGATACTAAGTCTTGTTGGTTCCTATGCCATCAACCAGAGCATGTTCGATGTCTATTTCGCCATTGTGATGGGTATTGTTGGGTATTTGTTCCAAAAATATGAGTTCCCTCTTTCTCCGATCCTCCTTGCTTTGATTCTTGGACCTATGAGTGAAAGCAACCTACGTCGCTTCATGCAGATCGCCGATGGGAAATTCTTCACTATTTTCACCAAGCCGATTTGCGTGGTGTTTATTTTACTTGCGGTTGCTTCAATGATTTCCGCAGTGCGCAACCAACATAAGATCAACCTCAAAGAAGAGGCTAACAAGACCGCAGGAACAGAACAATAGGAGTTTGTATGAATAATATGCTTGGTATTTATGTTGCTTCAGTCACTCCGTATACAACGGAGGACAAGATAAATGACGAGGCCCTGGTCGCACTTATGGAGCGTAATCTCAAGGAGGGGGCCTCTGGTTTTTTCCTTGGTGGCAGCAGTGCGGAGTGTTTTTTGCTTTCTCATCAGGAAAGAGTGAAAACTTTTGAGATTGCCTCCACCTTTAAGAAAAGGACAAATCTCATCGCCCATTGCGGTGCGCTTTCCACAAAGGAAGCCATTGCTTTTGGGAAAGAGGCCAAGGCCCTTGGTTACGAGAGTATAGCGGCGACTCCCCCTTTGTATTACGGATACAGCCCGCGGGAAGTCTGTTCCTATTATTATGATATCGCTAGGGAAGTGGGCATTCCTGTGATAGTTTACAATTTCCCAGGAAACACCAAACGAGAGTTCGATTTGCAGAATCCTGAGTATCGCAAGCTGTTTACCAGCAGTGCCATCGCAGGGGTGAAGCACACCAATCAGGTGGTTGCCCAGATGGAACGTTTCATGATGCTCAATCCACGGCTCAGGATATTCAATGGTTTTGATGAGACCATGATAGCTGGTATGGCCCTTGGCTGTACGGGTTCCATTGGAAGTACG
>JBAXZS010000295.1:0-3227 GCA_041670175.1 Sphaerochaetaceae bacterium
GAAAGTGTTCAGGGCCACCACGCTCTACACACTTACCTTTGGCTAGGTTCAGAAGTAAGCATATCACTTTTGCTAGCATTAATCAGCCGATAAAAAAACCACGCGTTTGCAAATACCTATTTTTTTTTTTTAGCCGCTCGATCTCAATTCTCAGCTTGAGAATCTCCCGCTTGTAGCTCTCTTCAGTGCGCTCAATGTAGCTGTCAATAAAAGTAGACATGGGCGATTTTTAGGCTTATTTTTCTTTTACAAAAGTAGACACACCACGCTTTTTCTCAATAATTGAGTTTCCAAAAGTAGACACATTGGCATAATTCATTTTTTCATACGCTTTTATGGTCAGGACTCTCACTCCTCTTCTTCAGGAAGATTTTTCCTTTCCCGAATTTGAACGTCATGGGCTGAAAAGAATTCGCTTTCTATGTCTTTTCAACGGGCCTTGAGCGCCAGGACCAGAATGTCATTGACGAGTTGGCTTACACTGCATTTCTGGTTCTGCGATTCTGTCTTCAATACGTCCCGTAACGATGGGGGGATGAGAAGCTGGAGTCTTGAGCTCTTGGTTTCATCCTCGTCGAGTCCATAAGAAGCCATGAGGGGAAAGCGTTCTGACATCCTGCCCCTCGTGACATCCACTTCACATACTTGGGCAATCTCATATATGGCATCAACGGCAGACATGGCATTCTCCGTTGCCTCATCAAGCATTTCAACAGCATCATCGCAACTTGAGGCATTACTTGATGCAGACAGGCTTTCAGGCATATTTGACAACTTGTCGCTTTCTTTCTCTAGAAGCCTTTCAGCAACCCCTCTAAAGGCGTTTACACTAAGCTTTACGTCATGTTCCAGCCTGTCCATCTCATTTGCCCTTTTCCTTTTTCTGCATCGTGAGGATCCTGCCGATCTCGTCAGCTTTGAGCTTCACCATGTCGGCATCCATGCCAAAACATTTCAGGATATCCTTCTGCCGCCTTGTCACGGCATGGTCGAGCCTGTAGACGCCGTCATATCCCCGGCTCATCTCCATCTTCTCCAACTCCCGTATCGCTGCAGGGACTGTCGCATAGTTCGGTTTCGATGATTCATTCCTGAATGCATCCTTGATGTATGTGTAAAGTCTGCATCGGATGAGGAGGGCGACGAACTCGATGAGGATCTTCGAGGATGTGCGCTCATCCGTACAGACCCGCATCGACTTGTCTCCCAGATAGGATTTGTCCCCCCTGAACAGCTTCTCGTTCTCATCCCTTGACTTGTAGGTCTCAAGGGCATCCTTTGCCGACATCTTTTCAGAGGTGACGATGCAGAAGTAACCACAGTAGCCAAGCTCCTGCTCGATCACATCCTTTCGCTCCTCGTACATAAGGAATGTCCCTTTGCTGTCATAGGTAAGGTTGAAGTACTTCCGGAAACCCGGACCGAGGGTGTAGCTTGTGCCCCTGAGCTTGTCCATGCAGTCCTTCATGGTGTTGAGTCTCTTCTCAAGGATGCTGTCCTCCTCCGCCTCCCTTTGCACGGAATAGTAAAGGTGGATGTACCTTGGCTTCCTGTCATCCTCATAAAGCCTGCGCTCGACGGTGGTGCCGTAGAGCGAATGGCTCCTTATGTAGTTGTCCCTTGCGTTCTCGAAGGACCCCTTCTTCCCATCCATGATCGAATTCACGAGCTCGTGCATGCCTTTGACCATGATGATGAAGTTGTAGTTTTTCTCCTCCATGGCCCTGATGTTGGACTTCGAGAAGTATCCCCTGTCGAGGATGAACGTCGCATTCGCATACCCGTAGGCGGAAGCCTTCCCGAGCATGAACTCAAGCTGGCTTATGTCGACGATTGATCCCGGATACTGCTCGTAGAACAGCGGGATGCCGTTGGTCCTGTCGTAGGCGATTGCATAGCCGAAGACGGGCAGCCCCCTGTCATCCTCGGGATGCCCGAACTCGACAAGCTCCAGCTCCCCGGCCTGGCTGTTCTTGTTTGTGGAGTCATAGCTGATGTAGATCCTCTGCCTGTGGTCATGTTTCCTGTTCCACTCGTTGAGGAATCGTGACGATGTGTCCTCCGGCATGTCCTGGAGCAGGCTCGAGATCTTTGTGTCACTGAAGATCGCCATGTCCTGGGTGAACAGGGCATGGTTGTATGCATAGTCGGGGTAATACTGGGCGGTATTGTCCTCGGTGATGATCGAGTAGGCCGCAAGATCCATGAAAAGCCCGCCGTCCCTGGCCCCGAGGATCTGGCTGATCATCTCCGGAAGGCCGAGGGACCGCGCGATCCTCTCCAGGACCAGGAACGAGCCGATCCTCAGGCAGCTGCTTCTGGTGAAGGCTGACCTCTCCTCGGGGAACTCATAGCCAGGAAAGCACAGGAGGAAGTTCTGGTTCGGGTGCATGAGGGAGCAGTCCGTCCCATCCTGCTTGCCTATGCAGGTCCTTTTCGCAGAGTTGTACTTCCTGCCCTGGTCGTATTCACGGGAACGTTCGAGGTAAATGTATGCGATTCCTTTTATGGTGATCCTGACGACATGCTTGTCAGGTATCGGGACAGAGAGGTCGAGGTACATTGTGGTCTCCTTAAAAAGGTATAATTAAACCTTAATCAGGATAGTACAAACAAATCGGAAGTGCAATGCGAATCCGCTGGTAATTTCTATAAATTAAATGAAATAGCTGATAAAACGGGCTTGCCTTTCAGTCCTCTCTGGTACTTGAGGTATAATGTGAACTCTGCAAAAAAGTTACACTCAAGGAATCGAGCGGTCAGTTTCGACCAGCATCGAGGAAGTTCATGATCTCCTGGAAACTCTTGCCGCTCCTGATGAATGCTTCCATTATCCGCCGGGCCTGATGCTCCTTTTTCTGTACCATGAGTTTCTCCAGATTGCCGGCCACGGCATCGTATTCCGCTTTCGCCTTCACCAGGTCTTCCTGGGCCTTGGCAATCCGGGCCTCAATCGAATCAATACTCCTCACTCTCGCCATCTTCGTCATCTCCTTCATTGTCGGGTGAACCCATCAGTGACCCGCCATCAGCAAGCAGCCTGCCGATCTCGGTTGCCTTGAGCCTCACATAATCCTCATCCAGGCCGAAGGCACTGAGAATGGTTTTCTGCCTCTTGGTCACCGCATGGTCAAGCCTGTATGCCCCATTGTTCCTCCTGACCATCTCGATCTTCTCAAGTTCCCTGAGTGCCTCGGGAACCGTCATGTAGTTGGGCCTGGTCTCGA
>JBAXZS010000296.1:0-3222 GCA_041670175.1 Sphaerochaetaceae bacterium
GCTCCTGATGAAAAGATTATCAAAGGTTATTTATTGAGTATTGTTCTTGTGACCATGTCCGCTGTGGTGTTCGGTACGGCATTGGGCCTGTTGCTGACAAAACTCTTTCATCCAGTGCTTTTGTTTTTACAAAAACAGGATATCGGCGCACTCTCCTACTATTTGCTTACCTTTGATCTTGTTGTTCCTTTCAGACCTTTGTCTCTGGTGCTTCTTTTTCTCTTTGCTCTCTCGGTCCTCAGCACATTGATCTCATTACGTTCCGTCAAAAAAATACCCGTCTTGCAACAAGCTCAGTTTTAAGTATACTGGTAACATGAATTTTGAAGTTTTTGCTTTGGGGACCAGTGGCATGATGCCACTTCCCAATAGATACCTTACCAGTGCCTTGATTCGTCGTGAAGGGGATTTGTTTCTTTTCGATTGCGGGGAAGGAACCCAGGTCTCCCTGAAGATGCTTAATCTTCATTGGAAGAAAATCAATAGTATTTTCATCAGCCATATGCACGCTGACCACGTCACAGGTCTTCCCGGGATCCTCATGCTCTCAAGTCAGGTGGACAGGACTGAACCGCTATATATTTACGGCCCCTCAAAACTGGCAGAATTCATTGATGCCTCAAGAAGAATACTTGATATGTACATCAACTATGAAATCATTGTGACGCCTGTGAGCGAAGGCATCATTGTCGACAATCCCGATTATACCGTGACAGCTTTTCTTCTTGACCATACAAAACCCTGCTTCGGGTATGTGTTTGAGGAGAAAATGCGTCCCGGTGAGTTCCATCCTGTTAAGGCGAAAAGCCTGGACGTGCCTATGGGACCGATGTGGGGCCAGCTGCAACAAGGAAGGGAAGTGACCTTATCCGATGGAAGGGTCATCAAGCCAGAGATGGTCATTGGCGAGAAAAGAATGGGAAGGAAATTCAGCTATGTCACCGATACTCTCTATATCCCAAAGATCGTCCAATATGTTGAGAATAGCGACCTGTTGCTTTGTGAGGGCATGTTCACAGGAGACTTGGAGGAGACCGCAGCGGAAAAGAAGCACATGACAGCTTTACAAGCAGGAATGATCGCCAGAGATGCCAAGGTAAAAAAAATGGGGCTGCTTCATTACAGCCCGCGATACAGTGATAAAGAATTGAAATATCTAATTGCAGATGCCCGGACGGTATATCCTGAGGCTATTCTCACTCGCGACAGGATGTGCTTTGAGATTCCCCTTAAGGACTAGAGGCAATTGCCGCAGGCATTCTTTGCCTCATGCAACAACATTTCCGTATCAAGAATCCTTCCTGAGCGGGATGCGATACCCATATTGATATCGCTACCTTCAAAATCCTGTTTTAATTGCTCGATAAGGGCCATCATGTAGTCCCTGGCTTCCTCATTGTTGTAGAAAGGAAGCAAAATCACCTCGTAATCATCATCCAAGGTGAAAGCATAGGCACTGACCCCAACAAGATTCCCGATTTTCCCATACATATCAGCTCTCACATCCTCTGAAGCCTTGAACAGTACAAGAGTGATATCATAGTCGAATTCCTGTGCGGCCTTGAGCTCGCTGTCAAAAATCGATTCGAAACTTGTATCAATAGTCTCGACGGCAGGGACCATGACCGTCGGGGCGACGATTGGTTCAGAGCCCTCGATGATGACAGGTTTGGCCGAGGCGACCACAGAAACCTGAGGGGGGACCGTCGGCTCAGCCATTGGCATACCTTGATGGGCAAGACGATTAGGATCATCACAAGGCATGCTGTGCAATGGCCTGTCATATGCATTTGGCGGAAGCCTATCAACCATATCCGCATAATGCTCATCGTTGTTATGAGCTATCATCGCTCCGATTTGGATCATGACAAGTCCGACCAGCACAGGAAAGAGTTTTATCATCACAGAATAAATCTGTTCCTTAGTGATATTATACTTTGGAAGCAAATAAGTCGAAAAGCCAAAAACCAATATTCCGAGAACCAAGACAGTGAATAGGAGACTAAGAAAGATTTGCTTTCCATAATGTTTATTTTCTGCCATCAGGATCCTCCCAGTAATTTACATTACAATAAGTTGCTTATATCATAAATAGTATATAGGTAGTTAGTATCCATGACAAGAAAGATTCTTATAATATTCAGTATTACTTTTATATTATCATTACTTATTTTTATTTTCATTTTTGGCAAAAACGGGTTGTTCCATACCCATGAGTTAAAAAAAGAGATAAACCAGCTCGAATATACCCAAAGGATGCTCAATGTCAAGGTCAATTCCCTGAAAGAACAGAGTTCTAAATTATCTGAAGGTGAGGGTGTGAAGGACATCGCCTTCAAGCTTGGGTACCAGATGGAAGGTGAGCAGGTCTATTATTTCAATGACAATGAGAACAAGAGTGTAACCGCCACCAATGATGAGGAAGCGGCCATCGAGACCAAAGCAAGAATCGAGAGCCTCCCTCTTTGGAGTATGATTGTTTCCTCTCTTTCAATTGCTCTTTTTGCTGTGATATTGTATACCCTGAGATTGAAAACTAAACGAGGTGGGCAAATTGAAAAATGATGAATCCTCCGAGGTCCTGTATCGTCAGAATCCGGGGACTTTGGATATTGTAGTAAACAGGTTGCAGGATGACCAAACCATGGTGCTTCCCTGTGATACCATCTATGGCCTTTGCGCAAAGATGGGACCGGCTTCTGAAAAGTTGTATGAGATTAAAGGCAGGGACCAGAGAAAACCATTCCTCCTTCTTGCCACTTTGAAACAGGCCAAGGAGATTTGCATTGTTCCCGAGGATATAGAAGAGGTGTGGCCATGCGCCCTTACCGCAATAATGGAAAACAAAACAGGAGGGACAACTGCGATACGTGTCCCCTCTGATCCTTTCCTGCAACAGGTGCTTGAAAAACTGGGCTCACCAATCTATTCGACTTCAGTGAACGCCTCTGGTTATGCCTCGATAACCAGCATCACCGACATCATCTTTGCGTTCAAAGGCAAGGTGCCGACTTTTGTTGTCGGCTCGGAAAAGCAAGGGATCGTGCCATCCACTCTGATAGACTGCACAGTCCATCCTTATAAGCTGGTACGCCAGGGTTCCTATGATGCCAGTGCGTTGCTTTCCTGATTATTGGATTTTCCTCGCTTCCATATAGAAACGTTTTTCCGCGGCTTCTCCCATGGAGAAAGTCTTGCGGGGAAGCGCCTTGTCCTTGATGA
>JBAXZS010000297.1:0-3200 GCA_041670175.1 Sphaerochaetaceae bacterium
CATTCTCCGCAGCCCATCGTGCCTGTCCCTCGATGATCGCCTTTGAGGAGAAATTGCCCTCGTATGCGGGCTTCCAGTTCTTCGACGAGATCTCCGCACTGAAGAAGGTGATGGAACAGCCGGTTCATCCCAGCGTGTTTGTCCTTGGCGGAGCCAAAATCTCCGATGCGTTCTCCATGATGGGCAATGTGCTCCAGATGGGGACCGCAGACAGGATCCTGACCTGTGGGGTGACGGCCAATGTCTTCTTGATGGCCACGGGTGTGGATCTGGGAAACGCCAATGAGAAATTCCTGGCGGACCGCGACTTGTTGGAGTTCGCCCCCCAGGCTAAGGCGCTTTATGAGAAATGGGGGTCGAGGATTGAACTTGCCAAAGATCTTGCCTACGAGGAGGACGGGCAAAGGAAGGAATGCCAGATCTCACAGGTTCCCAAGGACAAGCTGTTCAAGGATGTAGGTTCGAATACCGCCCAGTGTTATGCGAAAATCATTGCGTCCGCCGCTTCCGTATTTGTGAACGGACCTGCGGGGTGCTATGAGGAGACCTTGTTCTCGCATGGCACAAAGACCATTTGGAGTGCCATCCAGAAGAGCAAGGGATATACCGTCATAGGTGGCGGTGACACCGTCAGTGCGGCGCAGCATCTGACTGGCTTGGAAGGATACGGCTATGTCTGTACTGCGGGAGGGGCTATGGTGAGGTTCCTTTCCGGGAAAAGGCTACCCTTGTTGGTCGCCATGGAGAGATGATGAAGGAACTTGTGATTCCCAAAGGGATTGAAACTCGGGTTGTGGAACCGAAGAAGGAGGAAGGAGAATCGTTGCCCTCGTTGGTCGATACCGCATCCTTTACTTCCTGGCTGAAGGAAAAAGGCAGGATTCTGGTGATTGTCAACGACGTCACCCGTCCGACGCCGACATCCTTGATCCTTTCTTCCCTTGTTCCGGTTCTTCAAGAAAAGCAGTGCAAGCTCGTTATCCTCGTCGCCACAGGGAGTCATCGGCTTCCAACTACGGAGGATTACCATGCTTTGCTGGGGTTTTTGTATGATGATCTCCGCCCTTTTTGCCAGGGTCATGACGCTAAGGATTATGAGTCCCTGACTTTTCTTGGAAAGACAAGCCGGGGTACTCCTGTCTTCATCAACAAGTTGGTGAAGGATGTTGACCAGGTAATCATCACCGGTAGTGTCGAACCTCATTACTTTGCCGGTTTCACCGGAGGGCGCAAGGCGTTTTTCCCCGGGGTGGCGGGCTACGAGACCATTGAGGCGAACCACCGACTGGCGTTGGAGGAAGGAGCCGAGGCCTTAAAGCTGGAAGGGAATCCTGTGCATGAGGATTTGATGGAATGCTATGCCCGTCTCCTGCCTTTGGATGTCTATTCCGTTATGGTTGTCCAAGGGGAAAAACAAAAGGTGCTCCAATCCTTTTCAGGCGAGGGAATGGACGAGGTGTTCCGTAGGGCCGTGGCGAAAGCCAAAGAAGTGTTCAGCATCCCGGTAGGCAAGAAGTGGGACATTGTCATCAGCCATGCTGCCTATCCTATGGACATCAACCTGTATCAATCGCAGAAAGCTCTGGAGAACATGTCTGGCGCTGTGGCCGATGGAGGTGTCATCATTTTGGATTCGGCCTGCAGGGAAGGGTTGGGCAGCGATGCCTTTGCCAAGATCCTTTTTTGTGCGAAGACTCCGGAAGAAGCAATCACCACCATACGGAAAGGCTACAAGTTGGGCTACCATAAGGCCTCCAGGATCGCCCAACTGGCGAAACGGGTTAGGATTTTTGCTGTGACCGGATTGGACAGTCAGACGACCGAGAGTCTGTTCATGAAGAAATATCTGACCATACAGGAAGCCTTGGATGCGGCCATCGCATCCTACCACGACAGGAAACCTTCCGTCCTGGTGGTTCCCGATGGTTGCGTGACGATTCCCGATGGATCGCGGGATGCATGAAAAGCTGACGGGAGATTGTCAGTGGTTGACAATGAAGGTATTGCAAGAAAAGGAGAATGGGAACGATGAAGAAAATATATGAGGAAGCGTTACGATACCATGAAATGGGGGGCATTCCGGGGAAGGTCTCGGTGGTGCCGTCGAAACCTTGCCAAACGGCTGAGGAACTCAGCCTGGCCTACACTCCTGGTGTGGCGCAACCTGTCTTGGAAATTGAGCAGAACAAGGATGATGCTTACCGGTACACGGACAAAGGGAATCTTGTGGCGGTTATTTCCAACGGGACGGCTATTCTTGGTCTCGGTAACAGGGGAGCGCTTGCAAGTAAACCAGTGATGGAAGGAAAAGGCGTGTTGTTCAAGAGGTTTGCCGACATCGATGTGTTCGATATCGAAGTGGACCAGCTGGATATAGACAAGTTCTGTGAGACGGTGAGGGCCATCAGCGTGACGTTCGGTGGTATCAACTTGGAGGATATCAAAGGACCGGAATGTTTTGAGATCGAACAACGATTGATCAAGGAATGTGACATCCCTGTATTTCATGACGACCAGCATGGAACAGCGGTCATCGCAACCGCAGGCTTGATGAATGCTTGTGAGATTACAGGAAAAGAACTCAAGGATATCAAACTTGTGGTCAACGGGGCGGGTGCGGCTGGCTTCAGTTGTGCAAAGATGTTTGTCGCAGCAGGGGTGAAACCGGAACATATCACCTTACTCGATTCCCATGGGGTCATCTACAAAGGACGCGACCATTTGACAAAGCAGAAAGAGGAATTCGCCCATGAGACGGACCTGAGAACCCTCAGCGATGCCCTGAACGGCGCTGATTTCCTGATGGGTTTATCCGTTGCGGATTGTGTAACCCAGGACATGGTGGCGTCTATGGCAAAAGATCCTGTGATCTTTGCCATGGCAAACCCCAATCCGGAGATCTCGTATGAATCGGCAATGGCCGTGCGGAAGGACTTGATCATGGCCACGGGCAGAAGTGACTATCCAAACCAGATCAATAACGTGCTCGGTTTCCCTTTTATCTTCCGTGGGGCGCTGGACGTACGGGCTACACGCATCAGCGAAGGGATGAAAATGGCTGCTGCTCAAGCCCTGAGAGCCTTGGCGAAAGAACCTGTCCCTGAGATTGTCAGCAGGGCGTACGAAGGAAAGCACTTCAGCTTCGGCAGGGAATATATCGTTCCCAAGCCGTTCGATCCGAGAGTCATCGAATACGAGGC
>JBAXZS010000298.1:0-3194 GCA_041670175.1 Sphaerochaetaceae bacterium
AGCGATTACCGATGGTATCGATATACTTATTTCACATGGCCATAAAAAAATTGGATTTATCGGGGCTTTGCCTGAACTCAGTACCACTCAAGAAAGATTTCTCGCATATAAAAACCAGTTGGCGAAGAATAATCTCGAGATTAACCCTGAATTGATTCTGTTCACCCATAAACTAGAATCAGATAACCAGATTCAAATCAAGCAGATACTGGAAAATGGTTGCACCGCAATCGTTGCTTGCAACAACTTAATCACCACCAACATCATTATTTATTGCGACAATCATAAAATTTCAATCCCTGAACAAGTTGAAATCCTTGGATACAAGAACTCTGACCGAATGGATTATTTTTTACCAGAATCCTTGTACATTAAGCAACCCGTACTACAAATGGGAAGGATTGCAGCCACTCGTATGTTACAGATACTGTCTGATGAGGAACCTACCACCCAAAACAGCATAATTCCAAGTGCTCTTGACATTGATTTTTCAAACAGTAATAGGAATTAGCTCGAGACCATTGTCTCTTGAGAAAGTTTAAGAACTTAGCTTTCTGGTTAATCTGTCTTAACACAAAAAATACCGTGATCAAATAATATAGACAGTAAGCATCTGTATGATTCTCGGCCAACTACCTCGATTTGAGTTCTGATTCCAAGACGATTAGGTATTTCATGAATGCATTCACGCCCTCCTGCCTCCTATTGGTGTCGAGATAGGCATGATAATATACCCTATAGTCATTGAAGGCTGAGACCATCGCCTTGTCGTAGACAGCATCATCAACCTTCTAGACAATGTTGTAGTTCTTCTGCAGGTTCTCCCACACTGAATCAATCATTCTCTCAAAAGCGACCACGTTCCTGGATATAGAGACCATAAACTTGCATTTCCTGTCTTACAGTGAAGTTATGTCCTTGGCATTGGAGAAGCCCTTGTCCAACATGAACCAAACAGACGTCTGCAAGTTCAAAAAGGAGCTCCTCCAGGATTCTGGAGTCAAAAAAGCTACACGGAAGAAACTTGTAAAAGAATGGCAAAAACGTATCTTGTGGATATCATCGATAGTTGCTGGCTCCTCAGACGATAATCAATTCCACTCCTGCGTGTTCTATGTATTGTGCATATTTATCAGAGATGTTTGCGTCGGTGATGATGGTTGAAAACTGGTTCAGAGTTGCAAATTGGAAAGTGCTGACGAATCCGAATTTTGTGGAGTCAAGCAGCAGAATATTTCTTTCGCTACTATCAAGCATTGCTTGCTTTATAGGGGTGTCCTCTGGATAATAACATGTGATACCAAGGTTGATTTCAAATCCTGTGGCGCCGATGAAGCTTTTATTCGCTCGATAGCGTTTGATGGCATTGACGGCATTTATGTCATAGAAAACTTTTGGTTTGTCAGAAAAAACACCTCCAGGTGTAATGATGATGCTCTTTTTTAGATTTGTTGTTAATACGACCAATGTTGTCAGACTGGATGTAATGCATGTATATGAATCTTCATTCGACAATTGTTCAGCCAAGGCGAGTACCGTGGATCCAGTATCGAAAAAAATTACATCTTTGGGTTTAATCAACTCTCTTGCTCTCTGTGCAATCTTGATTTTTAGTTCCCAATTTTTTTCCTGTTCTGCTGTTAAAGAATAGTTATTCTGACCCATCTGTGGTCTTGTAGATGTCACTCCTCCGTAGACGCAATTGATTTTGTTCAGTTTCTTGAGCACTTCAAGATCTCGACGAATGGTCATTTCCGATACACCGATGTAATCTGAAAGTTGCTTAATCGTTGAGAAATGATGTGTTTCAATATAAGCTACTTCCACTTCAAGCCGCGATTCAATTTTTGACATCTGTTTATTCCAAATTTGCATGGCGCATTGCCATGAATGTTTCATCCAACTTCAGAGATGATTTTATCATAAATGAAATAGTTTCACAAATCAAAAAAGCAGTCTGCTCAAATAATGACCGCATTGGTTGCATGGATTCATTCCCGTTGATGAGCTTGTATGGAGCATCTACAATCAACGAGTAATCGGACAAGGTAGTAAGTGTACTGTTGTGAGCCGATGATATGGAAATGATTGTACAAGCCAAATTCTTTGCCTCTTCTACAATTGTCAATACACCTTTTGTTTCTCCGGAACCTGAAATTGCGATAAGGATATCTTGTTGAGCTGGTGGGCAGTTTGTACTGCCCACTATGTAAGCTTTAATACCCATTTGATTGAGCCTCATGCAAAAAGCATTCAGTATAATTCCGGATCTTCCAGCTCCGATGCAGAACACTTGATTGGCACTGGCTAGAATATGTATTATTTGTTGCATATTTTGGAAATCAATCCTATCTCCACTGTTTTTAATTTCCGAAATAATTGTGTTGTATGTTTGTTGAAAAGTCATTCTTATTCCTTCTGTTATTTTAAATAATAACGGTAAAACTTTAACATATAATGTTAATATTGTCAATTTATTTTTGAAAAATTGTTGACAACTCTCATTATTATGATAATATATGTAACATATTATGAAAATACTTTAACATTTTGGAGGTTGAGTATGTCAATTAAAAAAGTACTGGTAGTGCTACTCGTTGCTGTCATGTCCATTGCGTTGTTTGCTCAAGGGGCAAGTGAGGGAAAGTCGACTCTTGATGCAACAGGAAAAAAGATGGCAAAGGACATCAAGCTTGCCTATGTAAGCATGAATTTGGCAAATCCTTGGAATATCGCCGTAAAAAAGGGGTTTGAAGATGCTTGTAAAGAACTTGGTGTACAATATTTGAGCATTGATTCTCAGTATAAGGTGGACAAGCAGGTATCCGATCTTGAGAATCTAATCAATGCAAAGTATGATGGTTTCACCTTTACTCCCATCGACCCGAATGCCACTAGAGATCTTGTAGAAACTGCAAAAACAAAAGGCATTGCGACTGCCAGCATAGCTCAGATGCAAGATAATGTGAATTTGATTTACACTCTCGACGAATATGACTATGGTCATGCGATTGGAAAACAGGCTGGAGAGTGGATTCACGACAATCTTGGAGGAAAAGCGGAAGTGGCAATTATTTCTCAAGACAACGTAGAAGCTGTCATACCTCGGGGCAATGGCGTCGAAGAAGCTATTCGTGAGATTTGTCCGAATGTTACTATTGTATCCAGACAAGCTGGTGACACACCCGAAGGCG
>JBAXZS010000299.1:0-3194 GCA_041670175.1 Sphaerochaetaceae bacterium
CCTCTGTTGCTGTGGTGGATCAGGAGATCAAGGTGTTTGAAGGAACCCTGATGGATAATATGAAACTCTGGGACAACACCATTGATGACTCTGTGGTCATCCAAGCCTGCCGTGATGCTCAGATTCATCAGGAGATTATGCTTCGTAGCGGAGGCTATAGTTGCATGGTGGACGAAGGTGGCAAGAATTTCAGTGGGGGCCAGTTGCAACGTTTTGAGATAGCCAGGGTCCTTGCCCTCAATCCTTCTGTGCTGATTCTTGATGAGGCCACCTCGGCGGTTGATGCGGATACCGAGTATCTTATCATGCAAGCGATCCGAAAAAGAAATATAACAAGTATCATCATATCCCATCGTCTGTCGGCTATCCGAGACAGCGATGAGATTATTGTGCTTGACCAGGGACGTATCGTGGAGCGCGGAAGTCACGACCAGTTGTTCAAGAGCGGAGGACTCTATTCCCGCTTGGTCACGGTGGAGTAGCTATATGTCAGTTGAAGATAATAAGATACGTGAACGCATAAAAAATGACGATCAGACGATGCAGAGTTCGCTATACAACATGGCCTCTTTGCTTATGGGCGACAAGAGCATGCTTGCCACTGAGGAATTGAGGAAACAAAGCGCTCGTACTTCGGTTGAGGAAATCTGCAAGTATTATCATGTGTACTATACCAAGGAAAGCAGTGACCGGTTGGATGAGGTGAATGTCCAATTGGACCGAATGCTCAGGCCCTCAGGCTATATGCGTCGGCCTGTCAAGCTTGAAGGCCAATGGTGGAAGAACTGCCGTACCGCAATGCCATGCCAGAGCTATGATGGCACCACTGTCGCCCTGATTCCCAATCGTTATAATGGTTACACCTTCTTTGACTATACCTTGGGCAAACGCATCAAGGTCACAGAGGATTCCTCAAAGGTCCTTACGAATAACGCCATGATGTTCTATAAACCTTTGCCTCAGAAAAAGCTTAGTACAAGGGATTTGTTACATTTTTCCAATTCCCTCATAACCCGTGCTGACTATATTGTTTTCATTTGTCTCTCCTTGGTCCTGATTGGGTTGGCTCTTATACTTCCTTTTGCGATGAAATATCTTTTTTCCATAATTATTCCAAGTGCAAATTACGGTTTGGTATTTTCTTTGGTTATCATGCTTTGTGGTGTCGCTATTGGACATACCCTGATAGAAATCACCCAGAAACTGATGAAAAGTCGCATTGAGTTAAGTGTGTCGGATGGTTTTCAAAGTGCGGTCATGGCACGTCTGGTCTATCTCCCTGCTTCCTTCTTTGGTAAGTACAGCAGCGGAGAACTGACCGAAATCATCAATTCTTTCAATAAGATCCCTTCGGCGATTCTCAGCCTGGTCCTTGGCTATGGAATCAATATTTTCTTCTCGTTTATTTATCTGATACAGGCGTATTTCTTTGCTCCCTGTCTGCTTGCTCCAGCTTTGGTCGTACTTGTCCTGCAATTTTGTGTTTCCTTGTTTGGAGCCTTTATCTCCCAGAGAATCCAGGGCCGGCATCTTGCATTCTCTTCCAAGCTTTATTCCTTTGTCTACAACCTCTATTCCTGTATACAGAAAATAAAGAATGGAGGTGGGGAAAAGCGTGCATTTGGGAAATGGGCATCGATGTACAAGAAAGTTCTGGAAACTGAACTTACCCCTCCCTCCTTTTTGAAGGTGGAACAGATTATCCAGAGTGGATTGTCTCTTATGGGTATCGCCGCTTTTTTCTTGATTGCCTCGATGAACAAGATAGCGGTGTCCGATTTTATTTCCTTTACCCTTTCCTATAGTCTTGTCAGCGCTTCCTTTCTGTCACTGGCGAATCTCTCCTCAGCTTACGCCCTGATCAAGCCGGCGCTTACACAAGGAAAGGCCTTGCTGGAGGAAGTCCCCGAGTTGACTTCGGATAAGCAGTTTGTCGATCATGTTGAAGGGAAGATTGAAGTGAATAATATAAGCTTCACCTATGACCTGCAGAAATATAAGACGCTTGACAATTTGAGCATTTCCATCAAAGCCAAGCAATATGTGGCCATCATAGGACGGACAGGTTGTGGCAAGAGCACCTTGGTCAAGCTCCTGCTTGGATTCTCCAAGGTGCAGGAAGGAGCTATCTATTATGATGGACGGGACATGAACATTTTGGATTTGCCTTCTCTGAGACGACACATCGGAGTGGTGTTACAGAATGGCAAACTGCTCTCAGGGGATATAATGAGCAATATAACCATCATGGACAGTAGCATCACGGAAGAACAGGTATGGGCCGCCGCTGAGATAGCAGGTATCGCCAATGATATCCACAAGATGCCAATGGGCCTTTATACACATATCAGTGAAGGTTCCGGTGGCATTTCCGGGGGACAAAGACAACGTATCATGATAGCCCGTGCCATAGTTGCCAATCCTTCGATAGTCATCTTTGACGAGGCGATGAGCTCTTTGGATTACCTCACGCAAAGGCAAGTGTCGGAATCGTTGGAACAGCTGGACTGTACCCGTATCATCATTGCTCATAGACTTTCCACCATCAAGCAATGTGATAAGATTTTTGTCATGGATCGTGGACATATCGTTGAAGAGGGGACTTTTACCGAGTTGGAGGCGAATGGACAGTTGTTCACCACGTTGATCAAGAGGCAGCAACTGTAGCCTTTGCCTTTTCGTATAAACCCGAGTGGCTGTACTTTTATGCAATTCTCTTGTATATTACTAGTAAGAGGAAAACTATGGCAAGAAGAGAAAATAAAAATGTTTGCCGTGAGGAAGGGAAGGCCAAGGTTCTTAATGATACTGAGCTTTCCAAGATTCAGGGTGGAAACCAAGTTGCTGTATTGCACTTGCACGCAGTAGTCCCCGAGAAGGTTTCAGTCGTACCAACGATTAATGGGTTCAGTGTGGAATCCAACGTACCCGGTGCCCAGATTTCAACTGAGCAGGGTATTGCGGGGACTACCGTGAATATAGTGGGAAGATAGCGTCCTTTCCCAAGTATATGCTTGCCACTGAGGTGGCAGGTTTTTTTTGATTCAAGGCTAAAGAGCCAAGGACATCAAGGAAAGTGCACGGTAGGAGCCATCCCTCAGTTTAAAGGATTTCTCCCTCAGTCCGTATGGGGAGAATCCAAACTTCCTGTATAATCCTATCGCCCGTATGTTATCTGATACGACTTCCAGTTC
>JBAXZS010000300.1:0-3175 GCA_041670175.1 Sphaerochaetaceae bacterium
CAATATTCCCCGAATCCTGGGGCTTTCTGTGAAGCTGAATCAGGTCGCTAGTAGATTTGTATATTTATTCACTCTTGAGATACAAGAATCTATTTTGAAATTGACTCTTAATTTTGTTGATTAATTCGATTGCCAGCCGCTTCATCGGCGTATCGGCACCCCCTGCTTTTGAAGTTACTAACCAAATATTTTAAAGTACTTGCCATCAAAATGAATTTCCTCAGAGCAAGCCCGCCCTAAGACATCATAACTTTTATGCTCAAAATGTCCTCACTATTCGGATATTTTTGGAGGGTCAGCGCCCAGGTATGCTCTAAATCAAATAATGAATGCATTCTGTCTCCCTGCCCGACCACTTCTTATGAAACCGTATCCAGGGGGAAAAATTCCTTCTTGCCATTCGATTCAAACTTGAAATCAAAGAAGTGGCATATGGGTACGATTGTCAGCCAAGCAATCTTTTTTACTGAAAAGAAACAACATGCCGGCAAACAGCATTCCCTGATGACTGGAAATTTGACATGACCAGGGCATTTCATCTTATTCCACCAGGCGTGTCTGTGTTGGGCTCGTGGTCAGAAACCAAGGAAAGGGAAATCATGATATATGAAGTATGAAGCTTTATTCCTATATTAACAATGGTTTTCCTGATGCGGTACAAGTCCAATTTCAAGAGGGGCGCAATCCGGTCTCTTTCTGTGGTGCCAGCAACAATCTTAATCGAAGCCTTCGAACTGCTTTGAATCAGATTTGCAAACAAACTTGTTCAGGTTTAGTCCAAATTAGTAAACCAAGCAAAGTACAACCCTTACTCTTTACCATGGCCTTGGCAATAAGTCTTGAGCAAAATCAAATCACCATCAATGACCCCCTGTCTCTTCTCGTTGTCGGATCATCCGATCTTCAGGGAAATCTTTGCCTTTCTTCCTATCCACAACAATACAGGGAAGTAGCCAAACGCTATCATTGCCAGCTCATTCTTGTGCCCTCCTTGTTTCCAGAGAAGGATAGCAAAACAATTCCAATCAAGAATATACATTCAGCAATTGGGGCGATTATTCGATATTCGCCCAAACTGCAAATAATACAAAGACCGTATCCTCTCGCAGATATAGTCGGTCTTCATGAAGTAAAAAGAGGATTACAGATTGCGGTCGCAGGATCATACCACCTCTTGTTATTCGGGCCTCCTGGATCTGGAAAGACATTATTGTTGAACCATTTAAAAGATATGTTCCCCACTGATGTTCCTGAATTCAAGGTCGAGCAACAATTGACCGGCCAGTATTTAGTCTCTCATCAAGTGGCATCGCTTTTACCAGGAGGCATTCTTATTGTTGATGAATTGACCAACCAAAAGCATTCGACTTTGGAATTTCTCAAGACTGCTATCGACAACAATCCCTCCTGGATGCTGGCCTGCGCCATGAACAGTTGTCCTTGCGGAGGTTTGGGATACCCAAAAGGTGCCTGTACCTGCTCAGAGGCAAAAATCCAGAAATATTGGAATAACATTGGATATCCCCTACTGGATCGATTCGACTTACGTATTCCTGTGGGGATCACCAATCCGTTGCTTTCCCAAATTGAAGCGCCACCGTACAGATGGCAAGAGAAAATCAAGGCAACAAGAGAGAAGCAGAAGTATCACAGACCGGAAGAATATAGTTCCTTAGAAGAAATGGCAAGCCGGCGTTACGATGTCTCCCATCTTTCCACAAGAGGCTTATGCTCTTTGGCACGCATCGCCAGAACCATAGCGGACTATGAAGAAACAGCAACGGTGAAACCTGAGCATTTTGAGGAAGCGCTTTCCTACAAAAAATACGGCATCGAGGATCACTATTGGAGGCCATGAGTAAGCAAAAAGTTGTGAATCTAAAATATTTATCAATATGGTATATAATAAAGACAAACAAATAACATTTTTGTGAGCAATTCATTTTTTCTCTTGCGCTTCTTTGGTAAAAATGATATAAGGTTATGGTGTTTTTGAGCCCATTACGATAATGGCGTTTGGGCCGCTAGCTCAGTTGGTAGAGCAACGCCCTTTTAAGGCGTGGGTCACAGGTCCGAATCCTGTGCGGCTCATTTGGTTTTTGTCTCCATCGTCTAGTGGTTAGGACAACGGGTTTTCATCCCGTTAACGCTGGTTCGATTCCAGCTGGAGATGTTCTCTTAATTCTCTATGCTAGAACATTCCGTTTTAGTTCAATCCATGTGTGGTTTTATTTATACGTAACTTCATACTGTGAATAATCGAAATTTAGCACAAACTTTACCTGCAATGGCAGGAGCCTTTGGGTCTTCTCCATCACGTGATATACTGTTGATACAAAATGGAGGTTCGTCGTATGTATAGTTATCGAAAAGAACTATGGTTTCATATCAACACAAGGCGCGGTCTTGTCAATATCACAAAAAACGTGCAGGAAGCCGTAACGGAAAGTAATGTTAAAGAAGGACTTGTATTGGTGAATGCTATGAACATTACCTCCAGTGTTTTTATCAATGCCATTGAAAGCGGCTTGCACGAAGACTTTGAGGTCTGGTTGGAAAAACTTGCCCCGGAAATGCCTCATGAACAATACATGCACAACAAGGGCTCGGAGCAAAATGCTGATGGACATCTGAAAAGGACCATTATGGGAAGAGAGGCTGTAATCGCCATAACTCAGGGAACCTTGGATTTCGGAAGCTGGGAGCAAATTTTCTTCTATGACTTTGATGGTATGAGAGACAAGCACGCACTTGTCAAGATCATAGGCGAATAACAAGCCAAACCATTAAAATCAGGGAGCCAATTGTTGCCAAGAATTTCTGGATAATGACATTCATAGGACTACACCAGCTCATTTTGAATCCAGAGATTAGCTTATGATGCATCACTGTCATTTTTTTCACATCGGCATCTCCAAACATTTGAAACCAATATCACCATGTTTCTCCCATGTCCAGGGATGCATATATCCAGACAATGTGGAATCGTCTTCATTTTTGTCTTGCAATTCAAATCACGAATTTTTCTGGATATCTTCGTGTGTTTCCAGACCATTCTATCAGTATTCACATGATTGAGCAGGTATTCCTCAAATAAACCCTTAGGGGGGACGTATTTCTCATTGGCAGCGATACCAAGATCAACAGAAAGAAAATTTGTCGTCCCTCGTGAAGG
>JBAXZS010000301.1:0-3172 GCA_041670175.1 Sphaerochaetaceae bacterium
ATCAAGGACCCCAAGATACCTGAAGCTGGTTGAACAGGCAAAAGGATCGGCCAAGGGTTCTCGAAACAAGGGGTCGAGGGGGGCCCATTGGAAAGAGGCCGCCCACGCCATGGACACTTCAGTAAATATCATGCACGACACCAACAGATTTCTTTTAATTATATGTGATATTAGATGCATCCCTCACCTCATCAGCAACTTAAACAATAGCATATCTTCTGAATAGGTAAAGTATTTATCATATACGATATCCAAAACTAAAGTACTTTTCAGAAAATCCATTTCTTATGGATTAACCGTTTTAAGTACGGTATAGTAATTCCATGGGTACTTTCTATCGCATTGCAATAATTCTTGTTATCCTGGTCGTCTTGTTCCTTTGGAACTGGTGTCTTCCTTTTTACCATGAGAAGCATACGGAAAAACTTCCCGCACCGGATGAGAGCAAATGTTTCAGTGAGAAGTGCAAATCAATCATCCTTACACAACAAAGCGACAAGGCCATATTGCTTATCCACGGATTCCCCTCATCTCCCCAAATCTATCAATATGCTGCGAAACGGTTCTTTGAAGAAGGGTATGATGTCTATGCCCCCCTGATGCCTGGCTTTGGCACCTCCATCGAAGATTTCAGGCAGACCTCTTTTTGCCAATGGTTCGATTACATGGCTTCATATTATGAACGGCTCAGGAAACAGTATCCTACGATGCACGTACTTGGAATAAGCATGGGAGGAGCCATCACCTTGAAGCTTGCGGAGACTTATTGCAATACACCACAGGCCCCTGATGCCATTTGCACCATTGCGGCTCCTGTGGTGTATAATAGTCTTCATGATAGGATCATTACCAATCCTTTGTTCGCCTTCTCCCGTTCACTGACGTTTTTCAAGGATACTTTTGATGCCTATGTCACAGACCACAATCCCAAAGGGGATGATGGCAATGAGGATTGGACTGGATATCATGGATTGTTCATCTCACAGGGATTGTCACTAATCTACAACCTGAAGTTCATCAGACATGATTTGAAAAAGATCTCCTGCCCCTTCTTCGCCATCCAGGACAAGAAGGACAAGACTGTTCCCTTTGGGAATCTTGGCATTATCCAAAGGGAAAACATCAGCCCTCATTTTTCCACATTGGAAACCGATATGGAGAAACACAACCATACATACCATTGCCTTCTGATGTATCATTCAATCCAGAAGCAGTTGACCGATACTATTCTTGCTTTCTTCAAGGAGTATGAGCATGACGACAAAGCGTAAGGACTATCTAAGTTGGGATGAGTATTTCATGGGAGTGGCAGTGCTCTCCTCGTTACGGAGCAAAGACCCAAGCACCCAGGTGGGTGCCTGCATCGTCAACCAGGACAAGAAGATTGTCGGGGTCGGCTACAACGGTTTCCCCACAGGATGTGACGATGACGAACTGCCCTGGGACCGCGAGGGTGATTGGCTCAACACCAAGTATCCCTATGTGTGCCATGCCGAGCTCAATGCCATTCTCAACAGCAATGTCGGCAATTTGAAGGGTTGCACCCTATACGTTGCCTTGTTCCCTTGCAACGAATGTGCAAAAGCCATCATCCAGGCAGGAATCAAGAATGTCGTGTATCTTTCTGATAAATACAAGGATAGCGACAATACCATCGCCTCAAAGAAAATGTTCGATGAGGCGAAAATCGCCTATCGTCATCTGGAATGCGAGCATCAAGAGGTGGTGCTCAAATTGGTATGATCCTCACTGTCTGCCTCAATCCGACTTTCCAAAGGACTTTGGTGTTTGACCACTTCAAGGTAGGAGAGGTTAATCGGGCGACCGCAAATTATCTTGATGCTTCCGGCAAAGGGGTCAATGTATGCCGCATTCTTTCTCAGCTTGGAGATAAGGCAGTGCTCATCTCCCATCTTGGGGGAAGCAGGATTGATGAGATGCTTTCTCTTTGCAGGAAAGATGGCCTTCAGGTTGCTTACGAGTGCAGCCAAAGTGAAATACGTACCTGTACGACAATCATCTCACCTGAGGGAACAACTGAATTGGTGGAGGAAGCCAAAGAAGTAGCAAAAGGGACTGAAGAAGGAATCAGGAAGCTCTTTAATGCGTATATTGGGGCTTGTGAGGCTTTGATTATCTGTGGTACCCGAGCCCCGGGATATTCCACAAACCTATATGCCGATTTCGTCAGGGAAGCAAAGGAACAAGGCAAGTTCGTTCTTCTTGATCTTAAGGGTGACGACCTTAGATTATGCATCGAGCAAAAACCTGATGTCATCAAACCGAATCTCAGTGAGTTCGTCCAGACTTTCCTTCATAAGAAAATAGATGAGCAGGAAGATAGCGAGCCGTTACAAAAAGAGATAATGCAAGCCCTCTCAAGGTTGTATCGCCTGTATGGGACTTCAACAATCCTGTCCAGGGGAAAGGATCCGCTCTGGTATTTCGATATGTCTTTCAAGAGCTGCGGCATCCAGAAGGTCAAGGCTGTGAACACCATAGGCTGTGGCGATGCCCTTGGAGCCGCTTTTGTGCATTATTTCCTGCAAGGGAAAACCTTTGAGGAGGCGTTGAGGGAAGCTGTGCCTATTGCAGCAAGAAACGCAATGAACATCCATCCGGGATCAATCATGCCAGAGGATAAGTAGGAAGAAGGGATCCCTCCACTCTTCCCTCTTATCCTAAGAGACAATCTTCTTGTAAGATGGCTGGTGTAAAAAGGCATCGCTTGAAAGTATATTAGCTCCTCTTGCTCGTCCTCAGACTGGTTGGTTCTTATCAATAAAGTAGTAATCTTTTTCATGTTGAATTCTTCAAACTCATTGCAAAACAAAAACTCATACGATTGATTTCGTGAAAATAAAGAGAATGCGAAATTGGGCGATTCCTTAAATTAGGACTGGAAATTTACTCCTGTAATTTGAATGGATAATCATCTATCTTTATAACCCAAAATAAAATACTAAAGATGGCTATTTATGACGTTAATCCAAGAGGAATCCGAAAAAGTAAGGTTTTCCAATAACTTGTCTCTATTGCAACATTCTTCTGGATACTCTTTTCGGAGTTCTATCAAATTTGTAAGCATGATTCCGTAATAATCTTGTTTGCAATTTTGTGCAATAAAATAGCACAAAATTATAAAATTACATGTTTTACCAAGGGAAACCTA
>JBAXZS010000302.1:0-3149 GCA_041670175.1 Sphaerochaetaceae bacterium
CCGACTTCACTATTACCCATATCGGCATCCGAAGGAAGCCCGACAGCAACTCCATGAGCCTTGAGTCTTGTCCAAGGACATGAACCATACAAAGCATCAAGATTCTTTGTCATTGCAGAAGCAACAGCATCACCTTCTTTGTATTTTCCAAAGCCCACCCCATCCATAATGAGAAGGACTACAGGGCCTTTCCTTGTAATCTTCCCTGATTTCTCCAATGCATTTACCATTTGGTCTCTCCTATTGTTCACAGCGGTCTTGTTGCCGCTTCAAGATATTCCCGGCTACTTGGATCAACCAAGTCTCTTAGCATCGCATACACCCAGGCATGATAATCATTCACCTGCTTGAGTTCTGAGGAGGTAAGCATCCTGATATCTATCAACTTGCGCTCATAGGGGCAGACGGTCAGCACTTCGAACTGATAGAACTGTCCAAATTCTGTCTTCTCCCCATTCTGGACAACTATCAGGTTTTCGATACGAATCCCATGGCGTCCCTCTTTGTAAAGACCAGGCTCATCACTGGTCACCATACCCACTTCCAAGGGAACAGCAACAGGACGCCCACTGATATTCTGAGGACCCTCATGCACATTCAATCTGAAACCGACCCCATGTCCTGTCCCATGGAAGAAGTTCAAGCCGTTCTGCCAAAGAAATTGCTTCGCAAGTACATCGAGTTGATACCCACACGTACCTTGAGGGAACCGTGCAGCAGCCAAAGCCAAATGCCCCTTGAGTACCAAGGTATAGTCTTTCTTTTGTTCAGGGGTCGCCTTGCCGAACAGAACGGTACGGGTAACATCAGTCATCCCACAAGTGTACATCCCTCCGGTATCCAAAACCAACAAACCATCACTTACGATTGGTTTTGAGCTCTCTTTTGAAGCACTATAGTGACACATCGCCCCATTCTCGCTGAATCCTGCAATCGGACCAAAAGATTCCCCAATGCATTCTTTTGCTCTTGTCCTTTGCTGATAAAGCAACTCGGTGAGCTGGTACTCGTCATAATGAGGATTGTCGGTATCAAGAGAAGCAAGGAAATTCACAAGGGCGACCCCATCAAGCAGATGGCTCCTCCTCATTCCTTCCAGCTCAACATTGTTTTTTCTTGCCTTCAGATCAGTGGTGAAATCCCTGCCAGTCACCAAAACCGCCTTACTAAGGGCATCAGCGATAAGCATGTTGGTCTTATCAGGGTTGAGATACACCCGATCTCCCTTCCTCACTATCTGGGCGATAACTTTTGCTGCATCCTCGTACGGCAGTACTTCCATGTCTTTTTGTACTTCCTGCAACAAAGACTCGGAGAATCTCTGTGGATTGGTGAACAACCAGGCTTTGTTCTTGCCAAGCAAAAAATATGAAAGGAATACAGGATTATATCTCACATCATCACCACGGAGATTCGTTATCCAGGCAATATCATCCAAGGCGCAAAGGACGGTATACTCACACCCGAGCAAAGAAAGCTGCCCTCGGACCTGTCCGAACTTCTCTGAGCGGCTAACCCCTGCAAGACTTGTATCAAGTCCAACCACTTTGCTTGAAGGGACCAAAGGCCTTTCCTTCCAAAGCTTGTCCAACAAATCCTCCATACCCACAAGTTTGATTTCCTTCTCCTGAAAACTCTTCTCCATTTCAGATTTAAAAGTAATCATCAATGTGGAATTGTCGATGCCGACACTTTGGCCTTTCTCTAGATGCTGCGCAATCCAGGAAAGAGGGGAAGGAGTGTTCTCGTAGTCCAATTTCATAAGTGAAAAACAAGTACCTTCAATCTGATGGGCACCCTGGATGAAATAACGTGAATCAACCCAAAGCAAGGCTTCCTTAGCGGTAATGACTACTGTCCCCGCACTTCCAGAGAAGCCACTAATCCAAGCGCGGCTACGCCAGCGTGGACATACATACTCACTTTGGTGGGGATCAGTCCCATTGATATACCAACAATCGATCCCTTTATCCTCCATCAGGCCCCTAAGGGTCTCCACTCTTTCATCTATGGTCATTCTTTTGTTTCTCCTTACTACGGATGATTATTATTATTATGGTTCCTGTGATTATCATGCAAAAACATAATATCTGCCCCAAGGAAATGTTGAGAAGAGATTGGAATATAGCGATGTTATCGCTTTCCTCCCCCCATTTGATAATATAGCCAAGATTGGCATCAGGAGCACGAAAATATTCCAAGACAAAACGGATAAGCCCGTAGCCTATCAAATACCAACCAAAGATAAACCCTTCCGGTTTTCTGTGTCTCATAGGACGAAGAATAAACCAGATAATGCAAAACAGGACCAATCCCTCAAACAAAGCCTCATAGAGCTGTGAAGGATGCCGAGGAAGATTAACCAAACTTCCCGAGGTATAGGATATTTGCAGTTTGTCCGCTATCTGTCGGACCCAATGATAGTTGGTTGAAAACGAGGGAGCATCAGGAAAGACCATAGCCCAAGGCTTGGTTGAGACCCTGCCATAAAGCTCTCCATTGATGAAATTCCCCAAACGGCCGAATGTATATCCTAAGGGAACGCTGCAACAAAGAGCATCGGCACATTCAAAGAAGCTGCTTTTGTGTTTTCTTGCAAACCACAAGACCCCACAGACAGCCCCAATAACCCCTCCATGATAACTCATTCCTGCCAACCCAACAAACCGCCCATTACTGAAAGGCCAGAAAATCATCCAAGGATGAGTCCAGTTATAAAAGCTTCCCTCATATACAAGCTGGGAAAACACCCTTGCCCCAATAAGCAAGCAAAGGATACATTTGACAAACAGGTCATCGACATCCTCTCTTGTCAGGGAAATCTCATGACGCTTTACCTGGACAAGAACCATGCCATAGGTCAAGGCAAAGGCAATGACATACATCAAGCCATACCATCTAAAAGGCAATGAGGGAATTATCTCTGGACGAATCCAAGAGGGATATTGCAAAAAGAAATTCATAGAACAAAGTGTATTTCTTACAGGTAGTAGGGTCAATAGTGAAATTCTCCTTTAGTTTTACAACCTACTTCCTTTTTTTTACTTTATGTTATTATAGTTATCTATATGATTAAACGAAGCGCACCTACCTTTTTTGTCATTCTTGCACTACTGCTAGCAATCAATCCTGCTTTTGCATCAGGAGCC
>JBAXZS010000303.1:0-3149 GCA_041670175.1 Sphaerochaetaceae bacterium
ATGCAGTTGATGTAGACATAAGCGTAGCAGAAATGCTTTTGGCACCAAGATTCCGCAAAGGGAGCTCCAAACGGAACAACCCCATTTGCCATCAAAGTCTCGCAGACCTTCTTGAGTTCTGAATCGGTGGTTGGGATCTGCAAACCGTATTTGTCAAAGACGTCCTTGTTGTAGAAGATTCCATAGGCGCTTACATCAAGAGGTACGCCATACTGAATGGAGCCAACCTTCCCCTGGGAGAGGATGTCAGTACTGAAGTTCTCTTTCAATCCTTCGGTGTCTGAGACATCCGCAAGATGTCCTGCCTTGGCAAATTCCAATGTGTTGATCCTATCAAGATCAAAAATCATTGGGGCGTCATTCGAAGCAACCCTGGTTTTCAACATGGTGAGATAGTTGTCGTTAGGAACCATCTCGATATTGATTTTAACATTGGGGTGGTGTGCGGTATATGCCTCCACACAGTGGTTGACCCAGTCCTGTTTTCCTGCTTCTTCAAGATGATGCATCCAAGTGAAGGATACCGTATCTGAAGAAGGTTTTGCCGATGTGGAACCTTCGTTTGTCCCGTTTGCGAACATCATTCCCATTCCAAGTAGAATTGCTAAAAGACACACTCCGATTTTCTTCATAGTTTTCTCCTTTTCAAACATATAAATAGTTTACTCTCAATAGAGTGTTTGTCAAATAAAAATTTACTAAATTTTACTTATATGGAAATAAAATTTACTAAGACTGTGACAACTTAAACATAATTTTCTTTGCACCAGCAAAAGCATTCAGGAAAACGGTGCTGTTTTAGTTTTTTACCGCTCCCGAAGAAATACCCTCGACCAGATATCGTTGCATGAACAAAAAACAAAGGATGACTGGTATCATGGAAAGGATGGCGGCTGCAAAAGCCATTCCGTATTCAGCTGAATAGGCACCAAAGAAGTAATACTGCTTAACCGTCAGTGTTCTCACTGTATCTTTTTGTAACAGGATGATAGAGATGTTGAAATCATTCCAAAGCCACATGATGTGCAATGCCGCAACCGTTGCGGAAACAGGAGAAAGGAGCGGGAAAACAACTTTCCAAAAAGTCTGGAAAGGTGTGCAACCATCAATGGTCGCTGCATCTTCCAGCTCCAAGGGAATCGATTTGACGAATCCGACATAGAGGAACGATGCATAGGCAATGCTGTTCCCTGTAAACATGAGGACCACGCCAAAAAGTGAATTGAGCAGGCCCATGTTCTTGAACATCCTGTAGACAGGAATCATCAGGATTTGAAAAGGAATCATCAAGGATGAAAGATAGACCTTGTCTAAACTCTTGATCAGTTTGCTCCACCCGTTACGCGCAATGGAATATCCGCTCATGGAAGAGAAAAGGACAATGAGCACGACTGAAGGAAATGTTACTACAATGCTGTTGATAAGCGATTGGGTAAAATTACTTTTTTTCATACCTTCAGCAAAATTTCTTAAGTAAATTGAGGTGGGGAGGGAAAGAACAGAATTCGCTGTCTCCAAGGGAGTCTTGAATGCGGTGTTGATAGCTAGGATGAGAGGAAAAAGAAACAAGAGGATGATGGCCATGTTGATAACATTGAAAACTGAGTACTCCATGATTTTTCTATTTTTGATGGATTTCATTTTTTTCTTCCTTTACAGTGTTATTTCCCGTTTCCGGAAGAATGATGAGACTGTAATCCCAATACAGATACAGAACAATGCGAAAAGCAGTGCGACTGCTTGTCCATATCCAGCTTTGTTGAAATTGAACAGGTACTCGAAAATGTCAATCGCCAATGTCCTGGAAGCACCACCAGGTCCTCCATTGGTGGCCGACAAAGTGGTTGCAAACTCTCTTAGCCAGGAGGTGAGTGAAAGTGTGACACAGACGGTGAAGGAGGGAGTAATCAAAGGGATTGTAACATTGGTGAATTGTTTCCAAAGTGAGGCCCCATCGACTTTTGATGCATCATAAAGCTCGACAGGTACATTTTTCAGACCGGCAAGGAAAATCAACATGTTGATACCGCTTGTATTCCATAATCCAATGACAGTAATTGCGAGGAGCACCCAATGTGGATTGCCTAGAGGGCTTTTGAAAGCAAACAAGTCAAAGAAAACCTCTTTGTAGATGAACTTCCAGATGAAAGCGGAGAGAATTGAACTGAAACATACAGGTAGGAAGAATATCGTTCTGGTAAAAGTACTCAGCTTGTTTGCCTTTGCATTGACCAGTAAGGCCATCCCTAAAGAAAATATGGTTCCTCCGAAAACACCTAGGGCTGCAAAGATAAGGGAATTTCGTATAGGGAGCAGGATCCTTTGGTCGGTAAATACGGAAAAAAAGTTTTTTAATCCAACGTAATTGTAGGTTGAGGATATGCCATTCCAGTCGGTGAAGGCTATGTTTATTCCCATGAAAAAAGGAATGACAATAGAGAAGCTGAACATGAGAAATCCAGGCAAATTGAACAGGTAAGCTGCTATTTTTCTGTCATTAAGTTTTAGTTTCTGTTGTTTCATTTTTTATTCATTACCAAATGATTATTTGTTCCATATTGTTTTTTTGTCAAATATTTTTTATAATTTTACTAATTATTTTATCTATTAAAAAGATAAAAATTATAATAACATATTTATTTATAATAAATTAATAAAAAAATAAAAGTAAAATAAAAAATATAAAATTTACTAATATCCATGAAGTAAAATCAATAACAAGCTGCCAGTCAGATTATTCAGCAGATGGCAGAGAAGGGACAGAAGCAGAGGATGCGAAGGCCTGGTTGGATTGAAGGATGGACGATGCCGTTCTGGTGTGGTCGATGTCAAAAGAAAGGCTGCTCGCCAGACAATTCGGCATGCAAGGGTTTTTCGGTCGACTGAAGAATGAGATGTTCCATACCCGCTCATGGTTTGGGGTATCAATCGAGGAGTTTTGTGCCCTGCTTGATGATTACCTCTCTTGGTATAATGAGAAACAAATCAAAATGTCATTAGGAGGGAGGAGTCCTCTTGAGTATCGCAGGAGTCTTGGTCCAGCATCATAAAGAAGTCCAACTTTTTGTCCGCACCCCCCTCAAAGCCGGCAAATCAGATGATCCTGGCCTCAACATTCTCAGAAGATTCCTGCTCTTTCTTGAGTTTGG
>JBAXZS010000304.1:0-3144 GCA_041670175.1 Sphaerochaetaceae bacterium
AGATCTTGCTACCTTCGAGGAAGTTATGAGACACAAACTATTGTGATTCTCGACCTTAGACAGAAAGAGCAGTAGGCGGACCATTGGCCTGTAGGTAACCAATCCACGTATATGAGAGTGGTCAAATGCTGAAAAACTGATTCGGCCTGTTTATGAATCCCTTACATCAATATGCAAATTGAACGGGAGAGAAGGAAATGAAAGAATTCTAGTAAGATATGCAATTGTTACTTGACAGAGGTCACATCATATGAACTTCCCGCATTTTTCCGACTAAAGGCAACAGGTAAAGCCTTAATCCAAATGATAAATCCTTATATAGTAGCGTATTCCTTTGTTTTTTTGTTGCATTTTATGGAGGAGCATGCTATTCTTTGTTTAGTCGGAAGTACGACTAAACAGGAGACAGCAGGATGCACTACGATTTTCTTGTCAAGACCCCCGATGTTCCCGGAAAAATAACCAGGAGAAAGAAGGGTCCCTCCATCTACATCGAGTATGAATACGCACGGGAATACAAGCGGGAAAAGCAGTACACCATCGTCAAGAGAGCGATCATCGGGAAGCAGGATCCCAGCGATTATGCCATGATGTACCCCACCCAGAACTACTTTATCCACTTTCCAGGGGCCGCGGTCCCGGAGAAGGAATCCGCGGGCACCAGAAGCAGCTGCATCCGCTCCGGTGCCTTCTTTGTCATAGAGGACATAATCAAGAGAAGCCATCTGGACAGGATCGTCAGCGATGTCATCGGAGAAGGCGGCGGGCTGTTCCTCGACCTGGCCACCTACTCCCTGATAAGCGAAGGCAATGCCGCCCAGTATTATCCTGACTATGCATTCAACCATCCGCTGTTCAGCAGGGACATGCACATATACAGTGACACGAAGGTCTCAAAGTTCCTGCAGGGGATCACCGATGACCAGATTGTGGCGTTCCTCAACAAATGGAACGAGAACAGGCCCCATGACCAGAAGATCTACATCTCCTACGATTCCACCAACAAGGAATGCCAGGCCGGGGACATAGAGATGGTGGAAACCGGAATGTCAAAGGATAAGGCGCCCGAGCCGATCTTCAACTATTCGGTAGCCTATGACACCGACAACCAGGACCCGCTGTTCTATGAGGAGTATCCGGGGAGCATCGTGGATGTGTCGCAGCTCCAGTACATGCTTGACAAGGCCAGGGCATATGGCTACCGGAACTCGGGGTTCATCCTGGACAGGGGGTACTTCAGCAAGGGCAACATCAAGTACATGGATGAGAACGGCTTCGATTTCCTCATGTTCGTCAAGGGGCTGAAGAAGCTCGTGTCCGCCCTTGTCATCGCCAACCAGGGGACATTCGAGAAGAACCGCGGCTGTTACATAAAGTCCAATGATGTCTATGCAAAGACAGTCGCCGCAAAACTGTACGGGGATGACGAGAAGAACCGGTACGTCCATCTCTGCTTCAGCTTCAGCAGGCAGAGCGATGAGGTCAATGAGCTCCAGGGGAAGCTCAATTGCATGGAGAGGCATTTCGAAAGGTACAGGAACTGCGAGTTCGAATTCCCAAAGGAATACGGCAACTACTACACCCTGTTCTACAAGGGCAAGAAGTTTCTCTTTGCCCGGGAGAAGCAGGATGTCGTGGAGATGGAGATGAATCTCTGCGGCTACTTCGCACTGGTCACCTCCGCACGGATGACCGCAGAGGATGCGATCGAGCTGTATGACAGGAGGGACCAGTCCGAGAAGCTCTTCCGGAGCGACAAGACTTTCCTCGGCAACAGACCCCTCAGGGTCTATTCCGACGAATCGGCATCCGCAAAGATATTCATAGGATTCGTCGCCCTGATCATCAGATGCAGATTGTATCGGGCTCTCCGCACAGCGAAGGCCGCCATGCAGAGCAAACAGAATTACATGACCGTACCGGCTGCAGTGAAGGAGCTGGAGAAGATTGAGCTCATAAAGCAGTTTGACGGCGTCTACAGGCTGGACCACGCTGTCTCTGCAAGGCAGAAGATCCTGTTGACTGCCTTTGATGCTGATGAGGATTTCATCCGCGATAAGGTCGGAAAGCTCAGCGAAGACCTGAGGCGGGTGGACAAATCCAAGGCAAAGGACAAAGACAGGGAGGAGGACGAGGATGCCAAGGCAGAAGACAATGGCCAGTATTGAGACAAGGATAAAGCAGGCTGAAGATGCAGTGGTCAAAGCAAAGGGGAAATACGACGGAGCCCTTTCGAGACTGGAGGCGCTGATGAAGGAAAAGGAACATATCCAGGACTTGGAGATGGTTGCGCTATTCAAGAAAAGCGGCAAATCCTTTGATGCTGTGAAGAGGTACCTGAACGACAGTTCAAGGTCATGAAAAACAGTAGCTTTCGGTTTTAGTCGGAAAAACGCGGGAAGTTAAGGTCTATACAGACATGAAAAAAGCACCCTGTTGTTAGGATAAAGTTTGAAAAATATTTTTATTGCAATTTGTCACTTTTAGCATAGATAATTGAATATCTTTGAGAACAACTCATTGGAGGTAATGGAAATGATAACAGAGGATTTTTTTCCGATTCATCAAGTTGTACAACATTCTGAATTATTATTGAAAAAGACAGTAAAATTTGTTATTGAAAAATGGAAAGAGAAAGGAATGCCCTTTTATGCATCAATAACTGATGTTATTGATAATTCTGTTTTAATCTTATGTTTATCAAAGGAGTATTTAATCGATTTTAACCTTTGTTATCTATCGATTCCGTTAACTCAAGAACGGAAAAGGAGCACACCATTTATAATGGTTAAATTTTATAAATATCCTAAGAACAAATATTTTAAGGAAGAAGGGATTAGCCAGATTGGTGAAAAGTATTACATTGATGAAAACTATTCGTTACTAGATAAAAATCAAGAAGTGATTAAGTCTGATCTTTTCAACACACAAGAATTGTTAATAAATTCTTTTTTTGAAGCAGTAGCTGAAGACATACAGATGGCTGAATAATCTATCATTGGGAAAAAGAGGAAACCATGCCGCTTGAAAAACCATATATTTTAACATATCGTCCCAATAAAAAAGAAAGCTCAAATCTATACATGCATGATGATAGATATGCTCCGAATCGTTGGCAAATTCGAAAAAGTGTGGAATTATTAT
>JBAXZS010000305.1:0-3126 GCA_041670175.1 Sphaerochaetaceae bacterium
AATATGACTGTACACTGGCATAGTGGGTGAAAAAGAAGGAAACCAGATACTCAAGGCAAGAAAAGATGATAATCGTATCGATATGCAAACCTTAAGGGATCATATTGGTGGTGTCTTGCAATATATGGAAGAATTCCTTGGTTCTTATGGGATTGCAGCAATCTGCGAATTAGTGGCTTGTTTCCATGATATGGGAAAAGCCTCGAGAAGGTGGCAATCCTATTTGGTGTCTGGAAGAGAAAAGGTCCCTCATGCAAAAGAAGGTGCATTGTTTCTTTTGAAAGATTTAGGCAATGAAGAGAATACTTTCACGCGTCTTGGGCTTGCCATTGCAGCTACGGTCATCTGGGGGCATCATTCTGGATTAAGAGACACAATCGCCCCTGACGGGCACACCTGTTTGTTGGATGGTACACTTGAGGAATCTTCGGAAGATTGCTCTCGTTTTTTTGATGAATGCGTTTCCTTTCAGCGATATCATGAATTGAAGGACAAGCTAGGTAAAGAAACGGAAACCCTGTTTACGCAGAAGCTTTCCTTGTGTAAAATTTGCAATGGGTGCCAAAAGGATACCCAAGATTCAATCCAGTTTGTTCTTGGTATGTATACGAAACTGCTTGGTTCCTGCCTTGTTGATGCTGACAGATTGGATGCTGCCCGATGGGAAAGTGGAACCAACTGGTCGAAGGTTCACCAGGTTTCTTTTTCTTGGAATGAGCTAAAAGGAAATCTTGATTCCTACTTGCTTGCTTTACAAAGCAATTCACCTATCAATCGATTGCGAACTGAAATCAACCATGTTTGTGAGTTGGCAGGGACCTGGGACAAGGGAGTATATATTCTCAGAATCCCCACTGGGGGCGGAAAGACACTTGCCTCTCTGCAGTTTGCACTTTCCCATGCGCAACAGCATCAAATGCAGAAGATTATGTTTGTGATTCCCTATACATCAATTATTGAGCAGAATGCCAGCGTAACCCGTACGGCACTGAACCGGTCCGATATTGTTCTTGAGAATCACTCAGGAGTACTAAAAAATGACGACGACTCCTCTGATTCTCAGTTATATGCCGAGCGTTGGGATTGCCCTGTTGTTTTTACCACGGTAGTCCAATTCTTTGAGGCTCTGTTTAGTGGGACAAATACTTCTTTGCGGCGTATGCATATGTTGACAAATTCAGTAATTGTCTTTGACGAAATTCAGGCACTTCCTCCCAAATTGATGGCTTTGTTTTCTTTGGCGGTCAGGTATTTACGGTATGTCATGGGATGCACTATTGTTCTCAGTTCTGCAACACAAATCCCCCCAGAGTTATTTCCTTTTGGCTTGGGGCCTGTGCGGGAGTTGTATCCTGGCTATGACGATCTTTATTCACAATTGCATCGAACTAATGTTCGCATTGTTGATCAACCTCAACGCTTCACACTTAAGGATTTAGCTGCTTTTGTCTTGAAGCAACTTGACCATGTGCAAAACGTACTGGTGATTCTCAATACCAAGACTACTGTTTTGCAATTATACAAGATGTTGTCTGCTTGTATGCCTGATATTGAATTGTTTCATCTCAGCACTTCAATGTGTGCGCAGCATAGAAGCGAGATTATCCAAGAGATAAAAGACAAACTGGGGAAAAAACCTCTTATTTGTGTAAGTACTAATCTTGTTGAGGCCGGAGTTGATTTGTCTTTTGCCTGTGTTGTCAGGTCTTGTGCGGGACTCGACAGTGTGGCGCAAGCCGCAGGACGTTGCAACAGAAATGCTGAGTGCTCAAGCAGGGATGTCTATCTTGTCAATGTGGATGAAGGTCCCATGAAAAATCTGGATATGGTAGTGAAGGGGCAGATTGCTACAAGAAGAGTGCTGTCAATGTTTCAAGATGATCCCCAACAATTCGATTCCGATGTGCTATCTCCTAAAGCGATTAATAAATACTTTGAATTTTATTATTACGAAATAAAAGGGGAGTTGTATTATCCAATAAAGAGAAATGAGAAGATTCCTGCAGCGATAAATCTTGTGGAATTGCTGGGAAACAATGGAAGTGCACGGGGATACTACCAGTCAGAGCATAAATCTGATAAGCAATTAAAGAAACAAATTCTTGCATCTTCCTTTGCAACAGCAGGTAAGCTCTTTTGCGTGATTAATAATGATACCCAAGGGGTTATCGTTCCTTTCAAAGAGAGTGGAAAACTTCTTAAGGACTTGAAGGAAGCACAGTTCTATGAAGATAAAGTTAAAATTTTGACTCAGTTGCAAAGATATACCGTCAATGTGTTCCAATATCAACTTCAACATCTGATTGAAATAGGGGCGATTGAAGAATTGGATATCTTTGGGGGAATATATGAACTTTCTGAAAAATGGTACTCGAGCCAAATTGGAATTGACTTCGGACGAGAGGCGAGTGTTGAAGACTATATGCTTTAAAAGGAGAGAAAATGACATTTCGAAACTGCATTGACTTTAAGGTCTGGGGGGAATATGCGTTGTTTACAGATCCTCTCACAAAGATTGGAGGAGAGAAATATAGCTACCCGATTCCAACTTACCAAGCTTTGAAAGGCATAGTTGAGGGAATTTACTGGAAACCAACGATTACTTGGGTGATTGATAAGGTGAGAATCATGAAACCGATTTGCACCCAGTCGAAGGGGATTAAACCTCGGGAAAATGATGGCAGCTCTGAATTATCACTGTATACCTATCTTTCCAATGTTGAATATCATTGTGAGGCTCATTTTGTTTTCAATGAGCATCGGCCTGAACTTGCTCAGGACAGAAATGAAAACAAACACTATTTCATGGCAAAAAGAATCCTTGAAAAAGGCGGAAGACGGGATATTTTTCTTGGTGCCCGGGAATGTCAAGGATATGTTGAACCCTGTGGATTTGATTCTGGAACAGGCGCTTATGACTCATTGGAATCGATGAAGTTTGGAGTGATGTTACATGGCCTGAACTATCCTGATGAGACGGGAAGAAAAGTCCTCGAAGCTAGGCTATGGCAACCTGAAATGCGTAAAGGGATTATTGAGTTTTGTACCCCAGATGCCTGCCCGATTGTTCGTAAGCTTCGTAGTATGGAACCCAAAGAATTCGAGCTCAATCATTCTGTGCAATCC